>JAEWWO010000032.1 GCA_023396345.1 Bacteroidota bacterium | reverse complement strand
GGGCAAACTTGATATTAATACACCAAAATATATTGTTGAAAGTGATGCTACTATTGTGGCTCCGTTGATTTTTGCCTACATTTTAGGACAATAAATCTCACGTAAATATTTATTTCAGTACCGGGACAAAATCCCGGTATTTTTTTATAATTTTATAAGCGAATATGAACTCTTACTTTATAGCCATAGAGCCGGATGCCGCACTGTCGCAAAATATACGTGCCATAAGCAAAGATTTTGTTGAACGATTTAACAGTGAAAAGGCGTATAAAAATTTCCCTCATATCACGTTGATTCCGCCTTTTAAATTTCCGAAGGATAAAGAAGAATTACTGGTAAAAAATTTTTCGGGAATAAAATTAGATACAAAAGTTTTTGAGCAAAAGTTAGATGGATATTCTTCTTTCCCCAACAGAAGAAACCCTGTAATCTTTATAGAGCCTGATAACAGAGAAGAACTGCAAAGACTGTATAATGAATTAAGTATTTTTTTCAGCTACACCAATGCAAAAGGTTTTAGTCCGCATATAACGGTTGCCTACAGAGATCTTACCTACGATAATTATGAAAAAGCCTGGAAAGAGTATGAAGACAAGCCTTTTAATGAAACCTTTACCGTTGAAAAAGTAGGATTGTATAAGCACGAAAATGACAAATGGAATTTGATTGAAACCATTTCTCTAAAAGCTTTTAGTTAAAAACAGTCTGGATAAAAATTTTCTTATCTTTAGAAATACGTAAAAGCTGAATTTTTAATTTTGGTAAAAATTATAGCCCATGAAAACTTTTAGAATTGTATTAATATTAATTGCTGTAGCTATAATAATAGCACAGCTAATGCTTCTTGATTATACAAATCTTACCTATTCAGAAAATATAGGAAACTATTTAGTAATAATAGCAATGGTACTCGTAATCATAAGCATGGTCTTATCTCACAGGAAAGAAAAATCCAAACAAGTGTAATAATCGTCTTCCGTGAAAGTTGTATGTTTACTGATTGTGTTTTGCCAGTAATTTAATAGATTGTTGCAGTTGATATTTATTCAATACCAGTGTATCCTGTGGTGGCATTAGTTGTTTCAGGCTGTCGTAAGACTGTAAAACAGGTTTAGCTTTTTTGTCTCCGGCTTCCATACTGTAATGCTTGCTTAACGATGAGTCTTTGTAAGCCAACGATTGATCGATTAATTTCTTGCCAAAATCAATTCTGTTTTGTCTTTGTTCCTGCTGTATGGCAACAGAATCAACCCTTTCAGCCGGATTGCTGTTTGTATTGTTACAGGAAATAAAAAGTATAGCTGATAAGAGGAATAATAATTTATTCATGTAATAATTATTTAGTTTTATCAAATTTAATAAACAAAACAATTATACCTCCAATAATTAATAAAAGACCTCCGAACATTAAATAATAAATTGCATGTTTATCAAAAAGAGAACTAACCAATGGTCCGCCAATTATTCCATTTACAATTTGAGGTATTACAATAAAGAAATTAAAAATTCCCATATAGATGCCCATCTTTGTTTGCGGGATTGTTTCTATCAGCATAGAATAGGGCATAGCAAGAATACTCGCCCATGCAAATCCAATACCCAGCATACTTATCCAAAGAAGAGAAGTATCTTTTATAAAATACATAGATATAAAACCTAAACCTCCACACAATAATGCAACAAAATGTGTTTTTTGTTTACCAATTTTATTGGCAATAGGTGTAAGCAAAAAAGCAAAAGGTATGGCAAAGAAATTATAATAGGCAAATAGAGAACTTACAAAATCGCCTGCATTATTAAACTCCAGAGACTTAGTGTCATCAGGACTTAAACCGAAATGATGCGTAGCAACAGCATTTGTTGTAAATACCCACATAGTAAATAAAGCAAACCATGAGAAAAACTGAACGATTCCCAATTTAAACATAGTCGGCGGCATGTTGGCAAAGTCTTTAAAAATATCAGAGAACTTAGCTTTTTCTCT
This sequence comes from Bacteroidota bacterium, assembly GCA_023396345.1. Taxonomy (GTDB): domain Bacteria; phylum Bacteroidota; class Bacteroidia; order Chitinophagales; family Chitinophagaceae; genus Haoranjiania. The sequence continues at coordinate 1,521 of JAEWWO010000032.1, read as the reverse complement.
AACTTCAGGCTCTGCCTGTCCGGCAAAAGAACGCAGTTCCTGCGGCGAATATTCTTTTGTTGTGGCAATGGTATATAAAATAGTAGCAATCAAAACTAAGGCTCCTATGTAAAAAGAATAAATAACATTGGGCGCTACAAATCCTTCGGGTGCAGTATTGGCAACTCCGAAAGATGTTAATAATCCCGGAAGGGCAGAACCTATAACGGCTCCTATGCCTATGAGAATAGTCTGCACACTAAATCCTATGGTACCCTGTTCTTTTGGAAGCATGTCTCCAACCAATGCTCTGAAAGGTTCCATTGAAACATTAACGGAAGCATCCATTAATGCAAGAAAAACTACAGCGAGTAATAATACATTGGCTCCCATAAAATGCGTAACAGAAGCAGAGTTGGGAAGAAACACTAATCCTATGGCACAGAAAATAGCACCGATTAAAAAGTAGGGTTTTCTTCTACCGAATTTACCCCAGGTGTTGTCTCCCATATGCCCGATAATGGGCTGTACAATCAATCCGGTAAAAGGGGCAACCAGCCAGAACCAGGATAGCTGATGCACGTCTGCACCAAAATTTGCCAATATGCGGGATGCATTACCATTTTGCAGGCCAAATGCCATTTGAATGCCTAAGAAGCCCATACTCATATTAATAATCTGAGCTGTGGAAAGACGTGGCTTTTGTTGTATAACCGGAGTATTCATTTTTCTTTTATTTAGTTAATTGAAGAATCAATCCGTCGTTGGAAGGAATCGTTATTTCTTTATTGGAATTATATTGTTCATTTAAAATATCCCAAAGACCTGTTTGCGATAGCATAGAAGTATTTAAGGTCATTGGCTCTTTGTCGAAGTTTACTATTACAAAAATCACTTCTTTATCAGTATATCTTTTATAAGCAAACTGTTTATCTGTAAAGGTTTCAGATTTTATTTCTTCATATTTTCCCTTTTGTATAGCTTTATTATCTTTAGAAAAATTGAGCAGTTTTTTGTAAAAACTTCTTAACTCTTTCTCATTGCTGTTCAATTGTCCGCCATCATATTTTCCGTTGTTCATCCATCTTTGATGTGCAGGCACTCCCCAATAATCAAAGATAGTGGTACGATTATCTTCACCTCCGAATCCTTCTACACCTTTACCCGGTTCGCCTACTTCCTGTCCAAAATAAATCATCACCGGTCCGCTTGAAAGTGTTGCTGTCACTATCATTGCGGCTTTGGCATTCCAAGGATTTTTTGCAAAGCCTTCAGATGCAATTCTTTCTTCATCATGATTTTCAAGAAAACGCAACATGCGCGATGCATGATTGTAATCGAGCTCCTGATTCATAGAGCTGATTTTGTTTACAGTCGCGCCGGGATATTGTTTGATTAATGTTTTCAAGGTGTCGTATAAATCTACTTTATCATACAGGAAATCAAATTTACCTTGTGTAAGATAGGTTTTATATGCAGCAGGATTGTAAGCTTCTGCAATGAAAACAATGGATGGATTCACTTTTTTTACTTGTGGTATTA
>JAEWWO010000023.1 GCA_023396345.1 Bacteroidota bacterium | reverse complement strand
TTTCTATACACAGGAAGATTTTGGCGACGGTAATTTCTCTGATTTTTTTGAGCAGATGTTTGGCGGTGCAGCAGCATCGGGAGGCTTTTCTTCACGAAGAAGCAATGCACAGTTTAAAGGTCAGGATTTAAATGCTGAAGTTGTAATAACATTACGCGAGGCGTATACTACGCATCAGCGCACATTTACCGTTAACGATAAAAATGTACGTATCACCATTCCTGCCGGTGTGGCTGACGGACAAAAAATTCGTCTGAAAGGTTATGGTGCTCCGGGCGTAAACGGCGGACCGAATGGTGATTTATATATTACTTTTCGTATTTCGGAAGATACAGATTTTAAACGTGCGGGAGATGATTTGTATGCCACAGTTTACATAGATTTATACACCGCTGTTTTAGGTGGAGAAACTACCGTAAAGACTATGGACGGACAAGTGAAACTAAAAGTTAATGCCGGTACACAAAACGGTACAAAAACAAGACTGAAAGGAAAAGGATTTCCTGTTTATAAAAAAGAAGGAAGGTTTGGAGATTTGATAGTAACTTATCATGTACAGATTCCGGTAAATCTCACCAATCAGCAAAAAGATTTATTTAACCAATTAGCTCAATCTTAAATATTTTCAGCATGAACCAGGAATTGATTTTAATAGAAGAATATTGCAGACAATGTAGCGTAGATACTACGTTTATTCATAATCTGGAAGATTTGGGATTGATTGAAATAATAGAAGTAGAACAAAAATATTATATATCTGATACGCAGTTGAATAATATTCAGCGTTATACCGAATGGCATTACGATTTGGATATAAGCCCTGCCGGAATTGATACCATACAGAATCTGCTGAACCGTATGGAAGCCATGCAACAGGAAATAGAAATACTGAAAACCAGATTACGATTATTTGAATAGTTTTTATTGTCATTATTTCCGTACTTTTGCACCTCAAAAAATTACGAATAATGGCATTACAGGCTGGTATAGTAGGACTTCCGAATGTGGGTAAATCAACTCTTTTTAATGCATTGAGCAATGCAAAGGCACAAGCTGCCAATTTTCCTTTTTGTACAATTGAGCCAAACGTTGGTGTAATTACCGTTCCGGATAAAAGATTGTTTGAACTGGAAGCTTTGGTAAAACCTAATCGTGTGGTACCTACAACTGTTGAGATTGTTGATATTGCCGGTCTTGTAAAAGGAGCCAGCAAAGGTGAGGGATTGGGCAATCAGTTTCTGGGAAATATCCGCGCCACAGATGCTATAATACACGTAGTTCGTTGTTTTGAAGATGACAATGTAATTCACGTTGATGGAAGTGTAGACCCTGTAAGAGATAAAGAAATTATTGACACGGAATTACAGCTTAAAGATCTGGAAACTGTAGACAAAAATATTACCAAGCTTGAAAAACAAGGCAAGAGCGGAGATAAAGATGCTGCAAGAGGTGTAGAGATTTACAAAGCATTAAAACAACATATTGAACAAGGAAAAAATGCCCGTTCTTTTGATATCATCCCTGAAGAAAAAGAAAAGTTTACCGATCCGCTTTTTCTGTTGACAGCTAAGCCTGTAATTTATGTGTGTAATGTAGATGAAAGTTCTGTTGTAAATGGTAATAAACATACAGAAGCTTTGCAGGAAACTATTAAAGGAGAAAATGCCGAAGTTTTATTTATAAGTGCTGCTATAGAAAGCGAAATTGCCGTAATGGAAAGCTATGAAGACCGTCAGATGTTTTTAGAGGAAATGGGACTTCACGAAAGCGGTGTAGCGCGTTTGATTACTGCAACATACAAGCTTTTAAATCTGGCTACTTACTTTACCGCCGGCGTGCAGGAAGTAAGAGCCTGGACAATTACCAAAGGTGATACAGCTCCACAGGCTGCAGGAGTTATTCATACGGATTTTGAAAAAGGGTTTATCCGTGCAGAAGTTATTAAGTACGATGATTTTGTAAAATATAAATCAGAAGCTGCCTGCCGCGAGGCCGGAAAACTTGCTGTACAAGGAAAATCTTATATTGTAGAAGACGGAGACATCATGCACTTCCTGTTTAATGTGTAGGGATAGAATTGCAAATTACAAATTGGAAAATACTGATTACGGATATTGAGTTAAAAAAGTAAATAGATTATCAGCCTATCTCATTATCCAATTTCCACATTATCACATTATTAAATTACCCCATTGCCTTCATCACCTCGGCAACAAGCTCGTTGGAGCGTAGTCTTTTCTGATGGTCGTATACGTAGGAAGTGAACATTACTTCATCTACCTGACTTCTTTTAATAAATGCGTCTAATGATTCAGACAGCGTTGCTTTATCTCCTATAAAAGTATACTTCAGCATTTGGGGCAAAACCGCTCTTTCGTATTCACTTAAAACAGTAGAGATGTCTTCAACCGGAGGTTTAAAGTAATCGGTAATTCCGGTAATAATACTTCTGAACATAACAAAAAGAGAGGTTGATAAAAACTCTGCTTCTTCCTGTGTGTCTGCAGCAATGGCATTAATGCAAGCCATCACATAAGGTTTGTCTAATTGTGGAGAAGGCTGAAAATTGTTTCTGTAAATTTCAATGGCCTGCTCAAACTGAGTAGGGGCAAAGTGTGCAGCAAAAGAGTAGGGTAAACCCATTGCTGCTGCCAGTCTTGCACTATCGGTACTAGAGCCTAATATCCACACAGG
>JAEWWO010000010.1 GCA_023396345.1 Bacteroidota bacterium | reverse complement strand
GCCCATCAATTCGGGAAAGAGCCGCAACATCACATTTACAGCATTTGCTCCAGTAAAAATCACCAAATGGTGGAATACGCAAAATACATTACAACTAAGTCATCAATCATTAATAGCTCCGGAATATCATATTGAAAAACCAATAGCAATGGTTCAGTCCAATCATACATTCACCATTGATAAGAAAACAAACTTTACACTTGCAGGATTCTATATTTCCAATTTCTTATTTGCCAATGGTATCATAGAGCCGTTTGGAAGTATGCAGGCCGGATTCACCAGAAAGTTTTTTGATGATAGACTGACTTTCAAGGTAAACATGAACGACATCTTTTACACACAACGAATCAGAGGAAGACTTACTTACAATGATTTTAATCTGGATATAAAAACCCGTCAGCAATCAAGATTTGTTACAGTAGGACTCACCTATAATTTCAAAGCCGGTAAAGCATTTAAAGTAAACAAGCTGGAAAGCAGCAATAGTGAAGAACAGAAGAGACTGGAAAAATAAATAATCAAAAAAAAGTGATATTAAATACAGAATATTGTTTGTGAATATATATTGTCGGCCGGAGTTTCTACTCCGGCTTTTTTATTTTCTGATGATTTCAATAACTCCGTTATTCCATTTGATGATAGCAGATGGCTCTGCCACATTTTCATCATCCTGACGGTAATTGACTGTATAGTCCACTCCCGACTTTATAACATTACTTATTTCTTTAAAAATCTTCGGAGCCGGCTCTCCGCTTAGGTTTGCCGATGTGCTTAATATAGGTTTTTTAAATCTTGCCAGCAGGCTTTTGCAGAAAGGCTCCGTACATGTTCTGATGGCAACCGAGCCATCTTCCGCCAGTACGTTCTCTGCCAAACCCACTGCATTTTCGTAAATGACAGTTGTAGGTTTGTCAACAGTTTCCAAGTAATCAAATATTGCCAAATCTAATGAGGCTGCATATTCCAGCAACATTTTTTCATTAGCCAATACAACAAAACTTTTATGATCGGGTCGGTTTTTTAATTGAATAATTTTCTCTACAGCAGTTTCATTGGTAGCATCGCAACCAATGCCCCAGATTGTATCTGTAGGATATAAAATAGTACCCCCATCGCCTAAAACTGCTAAACTTTTTTCAATATCTTCCTGCATACATTAACTATCTAAAAAACTAAATTAAGCAATTTAGTTGAAAGGTTAACCGGACAACAAAAATCTCTTATTATTCCAGATATGCTTCTACCCTTCTCTTTGGTTTATAGCGTTCACCATGTTGTGAATAATCCAGACCATCTGCTTCTGCCTCTGCCGTAACGCGCATGGGAATAATAAAATCAGTAATCTTAAACAATAGATAAGAACCAAAGAAAGTAAAAATTGTTACAATCACCAGCACTAAAAGATGGAATAAAAATGTACTGGTTTCGCCATGTATCAAACCCACATCCTTAGCAAATACAGCCGTTAACAACATACCTACAATTCCTCCCAAACCGTGACAGGGAAACACATCCAGGGTATCATCAAGATTAGATTTATTTTTGAACTTCACAGCCCAGTTGCTTACAATTGCAGCAGCAAATCCAATGAATACAGATTGTGGTACGGTAACAAATGCGCAAGCCGGAGTAATAGCTACTAATCCTACTACCGCAGCAATACAAGCTCCCATGGCAGAAGGTTTGTTCCCTTTCATAATTTCAAAAAACATCCAGGCTATCATAGCTGATGCAGATGCTGCCATAGTTGTACCAAAAGCCTGCACAGCCGTAGCGTTGGCACCCAAAGCAGAACCACCGTTAAAGCCAAACCATCCAAACCAAAGCATACCCGTACCTAACATTACATAAGGAATATTTACCGGCTCATGATGTTTACCTTTTTCAAACTCCTTTCTTCTGCCTAAAAATATAGCTCCCGCTAAAGCTGCGTAACCGGCGCTCATATGCACAACCGTACCACCTGCAAAATCAAGCACACCCCAGTTTCTGAAAATACCCGAAGGATGCCAGGTCATATGTGCCAAAGGACTGTAGATAAATATGGTAAACAAACTGATGAACAATACATATGCTTTAAAATTTACTCTTTCTGCAAAACTACCGGTAATCAATGCCGGAGTGATAATAGCAAACTTTAGCTGAAACAAAGCAAATAAAAGTAAAGGTACGGTGGGCGATAAATCAGGGTGCACATCAAGACCTACATCTTTCAGAAAAAAGAAAGTAGCGGGATTTCCAATAACACCGCCTATACTATCGCCAAAACATAAACTAAATCCCACCAGAAAATAAATTATGGTAATAACACCTAAGCAGACAAAACTCTGTAGAATGGTAGATATAATATTTTTTCTGCGTACCATCCCGCCATAGAAAAAAGAAAGACCCGGTGTCATCAGAAATACAAGCCCTGTTGCAGATAATATCCATGCCACATCAGCAGGTACAATTCCCTCGCCCGTTCCACTAATTTGTACAGGAATAAATGCAGCAGCAATAGAAATAACAGCCATTATCACAAACGGAATTTTAGTTTTTTTCATCATATATTTTATTTTTTAATAATAATACTATCAAGTAAATAATTTTTGCAATAATAAAATTATTTAACATATTTAAGAAATAATATTTAAATTATTTACTAAAAAAGTATATTTTAATTAAATAAAACAATCAATAGTTAGATTTATTTAAAAGATAAATAAAATATTAAAAGGCTAATTATCTGATTAATTTTCTTAATTCTATCCATAAAATGAATTATGAACACAAAAAAATATAAATTAAATTATTTATTAATATAAAAGAAATTTTAAAATTTATGAATAATGTGTTTATTCCGCCTTATTATGTTATTTTGCCGACTCTTATTAAATTTAATCCTGATAACCAATGATGTCTAAAAAAATATTTTTTCTGTTTGTTTTATTAATGTCCGTAACAACCTATTCTACTGCTCAAAATCTTACAGTCAGAACAAAAGGCGATTTTCCTTACCTTGTATACAGCAACGGAACTGACCGATTAGGCGGAGCTAAAATGACTTATTTAGACACTGCAGTTGTTTTGAAAACCGTAGGCACGGAAAGAAATATGTACATTGTACAACTATCGCAAAACCACAAAGCATACATCTCTAAAGCGTATACAGAAATTACCGGTCAAAGACTAAGCAGCAATATACTCAGCGGCTCTGTTAAAGCTACAGGCGATTCTTTGTATGATTACGTAACTTTTAATACAAAAGAAAAATTACCTTACAAATCAATCATGCAGGTAAATCCGAGTAAACTGATTGTAGATGTTTATGGTATTGCCAACAACACAAACTGGGTGATGCACAAACATGATAGCTTGCAGGTTGTAAGTCAGGTATCAACCGAGCAGATTGAAGACGATGTGTACAGAATCATCATCGATTTAAAACATCCGCAAAACTGGGGTTATAAAATCAGCTACGATACTGCACATTACAATTATCTTACTATACGATTAAAACATCCGCCTAAAACAAAAACATTAAAAAACCTGAAAGTGGCTATTGATGCGGGTCATGGAGGAAGCAACCGCGGAGCCAGAGGTAAAACTGTAGTAGAGAAAGAATACAATCTGATAATTGCAAAACTGCTGCAACGCAAACTGGAAAGTCACGGTGCAAAAGTTTTTATGACCCGAACTTCAGATGTAGCATTAAGCATGCAACAAAGACTTAAGATGATACAGGATTTTCAGCCGGATGTAATGTTCAGCATTCATTTAAACGCAGCAGCCAATCCTGAAGTAAAAGGTGCAAGTACTTACTATCGCTATCCCGGGTTTAAAGATCTTTCGTTGCAGGTATTGAATAGAATAGCCGAGCTGGATATAGAAAACTGGGGTTGTATAGGTAATTTTAATTTTACACTCAACGGCTCTACGGAATATCCCAACAGCTTGGTAGAAGTAGCATTCGTTTCTAACGAAGAAGACGAACAGAAGATACTCAATCCACGTTTCAGAGAACAGGTTGTAGATAAAATTCACAGAGGTCTGGAAGATTTTATGCGCAGAAACCATCCGTAGAAATTGTTAGTTAGAAAGGATTAATTACGTAAATTTACTTTTGTAAGTCTTATTAATCCTGAAAAAATGCAGAAAGAAAAATCAAAACTGTACAGAAAAGTCAACACCCGGGCAAGGGGCGTTAATCATAATTTTGGTGGAGATTATAAAGATTGCAGGAATAAGAAAAAAGAATCACTGCAACAAATAAAAGGAACCATGTTCTCTAAGCAGGAAAGAGGACTTGACTACACTCCTCTTTTTAAATTTTTACTATCAAAAGTTGGTAAAAACTGGAATGAAATTTTCAGCGAAGCTAAAGCACGCTTAGACAAAACTGAACCTATATTCTGGATAGTAGCTTTAAATGAAGAAGATAAAAAAGATTATGTAAGGTTAGGAGAATCCACCTATTTTTCAGGCTTGTTTGTTGACAAAGACGATATAGTAAATCCCAATCTTAAAGCCTCTGATATGAAACCATTTTGCAATTGTTGTACACATACTTTTAATGGTCAAATCTTTGGCAAAGAATAAATGGTTTAGACTTTCGCATAGTTACATAATTGAGCTATAAAACTGAGGTATTAAATATTTCCAATAATCGCAATAATCTAAAAGATAGCTTCGCTACACTTCATTCCGCTCGCTATGACGGAAGTATTTGATAAGTAAAAGAAAAAGTAATAGAGATAGCTTCGCTACACTGCGTTTCGCTCGCTATGACGGAAGTCATCATTCATCATTAACCATTAATAATTATTCATTATTAACTGTTCATTTAAATCAAAGTTTCTCGGCTTTTACTCTGGCAAAGCGCAGAGCTTTCAGCATCCAGTCTATACTCAACCTCAGTTTCAACCTTACCCTACCTACATAAACAACTTAGCTGCCATGTCAGAATCATGTTTATAAATATCGTTTCTGAACATTAATTTTCCATTATCATCCAACCAGGAAGTAAAGTAAACCAGATATACCGGTAACTGATTTTCCTCTCTGATTTTTATATAAGTTTCTTTAGGATTTTTGTGCATCATTGAATCAATGTACTTTGCATTGTATTTTTCAGGATTGTAACGCAAAACCCATTGAGCAAATTTTGCGGGGTCCTGCAATCTTATACATCCGTGACTTAGGCTTCTGTTATTTTGGTCAAACGCCCATTTACTCGGCGTATCATGAAAGTAAATATCATAAGTATTCGGGAACAAAAACTTCACCAGTCCTAAACTGTTTTTAGGGCCGGGCTTTTGTCGAATGTTGGGAATTCCGCCATTGTAGCCGGTAATTTCCATATCGTTTCTTGCCAGATAGTTGCCGTTTCTGCGCATGGCAGGCATAATCTCATTTTTCACAATACTTCTTGGTACACCCCAATACGGAGCAAATACCACGTACTCCATAATATCGGTAAATATTACGGTATTGTTTGCCTGAGAACCTACTACTACATTCATATCAAAGGCTTTGTTGTTGTTTTCAAACACCTGCAATTTGTATTCGGGAATATTTACCCAGGCATACGTAGGAGGCATTTCGGCAGGCATCCATTTTGCTCTTTCGAGATTGATAGCCAAACGTTTTAATAAAGTATCCAACGGTGTATTGAAAGATTTTACAAAAGCTTTATCAGGAACGCCTGTCTGATTTAATCCGTAACGATACTGATATGATTTAACCGCATTAGAAAATGCAGAATCATAAACATTATTTAGCGCATTTTCCGGCAGATCGCCCAGCTTTGCCAGACGTTGTTTAATAATCAATACACCTGCCGAATCAGTCGGTAATATTTTTGAACCGCTTAATCTTACTGTGTCCCAGGGCTGCTTCTTAAATTCGGTATATTTTATAAATTCCTTTTGCAGATTGCTGTAAATAGGATTCATAAACAACTTATCATCATTCAGTCTTTTAGCCTGTACAGTAGAATCAAACAATGCATTCATATCTACTTTTTTTCTGGGAATAAACCAGCCGAGCTTTACTACATCTACATCTTCACCTTCATACATGCTTCGTGCATATTTAAAGAACTGCCCTGTCAATCTTATCTCAGCTTCCAGTACAGCTTGTTTCGATTTTCTTGTGCTGTCTACATTAATATCTGTAAGCTTTTCATATAAAGTATACAGTTTTTTATCAAGCAAAGTACTGTCATGGTTTAATGCTGCATTGTTGTTTAATACGTTGATAAAGTTGCTGGCTTGCTCGGTCATTCCTGAACTGTCGAACCAGGCATACTGAAAGTTTCTTGTTTTATAAAAACCAATCATATCCGCTACAAACGGCTCAAACTCCTGATTGTCGAGCATAAATTGCTTTACATCATTACTATCAAGAAACTTACTGTTGAATGCTGTTAAAGAGTCTATAGATCTGTCGATGGGAATGGTATCAGCACCTTTCAACTGGTCTTTAATACTGGCGATAATTTCTTCGGGCGATAGTTTCCTGTCTTTACTTTTACAGGAAGAGGCAAACATTACAAATGCAATAAGCAATACAAAACCTGATAAAATCTTTCTTGTCATTATTCTTTTTAATTAAATTTAAATACTTAATAAAACTGCACTGTAAACGCCGGCTGTTTCTGTTCTTAAACGGGTCTCGCCTAACGAAACCGGTTGAAAACCTTGATTAAACGCCGTTTCAATTTCATTGGTTGTGAAGTCTCCTTCGGGTCCGATTAAAATTACAGCATCGTTGTTTAAAGGGCAATATTCAGATAACAATTTCTTTGCCGATTTTTCGCAATGTGCAATAAACTTGAAATTTTCTTTCGAGTTTTGCAGAAATCGGTCAAAAGCTGTGGGTTCATGCAGTTGTGTGAGCCAGGTTTGCCTGCTTTGCAGCATAGCAGAAATGGTGATTTGTTTCATTCTGTCAAGTCTGAAATTGGTCTTTTCTGTTCTGTCACAAATTAACGGCGTAATAACTTGTGTACCCATTTCTACAGCTTTTTCCAGAAACCACTCAAAGCGTCCTGTATTTTTCAATAAGGAAATAGCGATATGCGATTTTTTGTTTGGTGCAGCGTACTGTTCGGCAGCTTCAATTTCTACCATTGTATTTTTCTTATCCACAACAGAAACAACCGCTGTGCACAGTAAACCGAAACCATTTACCAAATGTATTTTTTCGCCGGCACGCATACGCAATACCTGTGCGCAATGTTTGCTTGTTTCTTCTGACAAAACAAAGTGTTTATTCTCTGCTGAAAAGAGCGGTTCGTAAAAAAAGGGATACTGCATACTGTGCTATTTCTCACAAAAAAAGCTGTGTAAAAAAGTTGTTTGTCATCCTGATTGGATCCAGATTTATCGGGAGGAATGAAGAATCTGTTGTTATTCGACGTTTCAGAAATTTTAGATTCTTTATACCGATATCCATCGGTATCAGAATGACAACCTTTTTAGACAGCCTCTTTATTATATATTATTTATTAATAATTTATATTATACAAATGATTTGATTGTAAATTAAGATTCTTCAATCAGTCTGTATAGTTCATCCAGATTTGGAGAAAGAATAATTTCTGTTCTTCTGTTCTGAGCTCTTCCCTCGTCTGTTGAGTTTGGTGCTACAGGATCATACTCACTATGTCCGGAAGCCACGATGCGTGTAGGGTTCAGGGCATATTTTTCTGTAAGCACTCTTACGATAGATAAAGCACGCTCGGTACTTAATTCCCAGTTGTCTTTGTAACGCAACCTGATTGGAATAGAATCAGTATGTCCTTCTACGTTTATGGAAATATCCTGATTGGCATTTAATACCTGTGCCAGCTTGGCCAGCGCATCTACACCTTTTTGATTAAGCACCGCACTACCGGAAGGGAACAATAAATTTTCCTGCATGCTCACATATACTTTACCGTTCTTTTGCGTTACTGTAAGTTCATTGGAATTAAATCCAGCCAAAGCATCTGCCATCTTTTTTCTGATTTCTTCTGACTTGGCTTTCTGTGCTTCGAGCAATTTATTCAATTGCTGCAATCTTTGTTGCTGAGCCAGCAGAAGTTTTTGTGTACTTTCCAGTTCTGAAGATTTATCTGCATTATTTACACTCAGGGCGCGTATTCTGTTTTCCAGATCGTCTACCCTTTGCCTTAACTCATCTCTCTCATTGGTTAATCTTGAACTGTCTGCACGCAGATAGGTAATTTGTCGTTGTGCTTCAATCAAATGTCTTTTAGGAACGCAGGCAGTTACTGATACAATGATAACCGCTGCTATAAATAATAATGATGATTTGCTCATATAGTTTTTTGTTGATATGTTACAAATAATATTCCATAAAGTTATAACATTAAACAGTCAGAAAAAATAAAAAGATACAGGAAAAACTATTTTATATCACTTTCTGTAGTGAGTGATTCTATCATTTCTCTGGAACCTACAAAAAAAGGAACCGTCTGGTGAATTGTTTTGGGCTGAATGTCAAGAATATTATCTTCTCCATCGGTAGCGCGTCCGCCTGCTTTTTCTGTAATAAAAGCCATGGGATTGCATTCATACATCAATCTTAATTTGCCTTTGGGTTTGTTGGTAACATCGGGATACATAAACACTCCGCCTTTCAACAAATTACGATGAATATCTGCTACCATACAACCCGCATATCTAAACGATAAGTCACTGCTGACGCCATCTTTAGATTGTTCTAAATTATCATCGATATATTTTCTGATGCGCGGAGACAGTGAATGATAATATTTAAAATCAAAAGAGAAGTTTTTTCCCTTTCTGGGAATTTTTATGTTTTTATGACTGAGATAAAATTCTCCAATATCAGAGTCTAAAGTAAAACCTTGAACGCCTTTGCCTGTTGCATAAATAAACATGGTGTACGCACCGTAAATAATATAGCCCGCAGCTACCTGCTGAGAACCTTTTTGCAAAAAATCTTTTTTAGTGCAGGGTTTCCCCAGTTCAGACACACGTTTGTATACACTGAAAATAGTACCGATTGTAACATCTATATTTCCCGATCCATCCAGTGGATCAAACATTACCACATACTTTGATTCATTACTTTTAGCATCATCAAACACAATGATATCGTCATTTTCCTCTGAAGCTACACCCGCACAGAATACACCTGTCCTTAGCGTTTTAATAAAAATTTCATCGGCAATTACGTCAAGCTTCTGCACCTGCTCACCAAATGAATTTACAGAACCCGCAGCTCCGGACACATTTAATAATCCGGATTTTCTAACAGCCGCATTCACCATTTTTGCTGCTAAACCTATACAGCGAATCAGTCCGGACAGTTGACCTGTAGCGTTTGGTACGCTGCGCAATTGTTGTATGGTATATTCATCAAGGGTCATCATAGGATTTGTGATTTGTGATTTATGATTTATGATTTACAAATTGCAGATTGCAAATTGATTTTGTGTTTCAA
>JAEWWO010000213.1 GCA_023396345.1 Bacteroidota bacterium | reverse complement strand
GTGTACAGAGTTGCAGGTGTATTAAGTGTAATTGGCGGATGGTTCATTACAGCTTTTATTGCCTTTACTTTTGCGGCATTGTTTGCTTTTATTTTATACAAAGGCGGAGAAATAGGTACAATTATCTTAGCAATAGCAGTGCTCATTTACATTATTATTTCTCACGTAAAATTTTCCAAGAAAGAGAGAAAAGATAAAATGACCAACAGTAAGCTTATGATTCTGGAAAGAAACGACATTGGCGTGGTAGAAAGAAACAGACATATGGTTGCCGAAGTAGTAAAAGAAGTAGCTACAAACTATGACCTAACCATGAAAGGCTTACAGTTGAAGGATTTGAATCTGCTGGAAATGGCAGACAAAAATTTATCTGAACTGGTGCAATACAGCTATAAAGTAAGAAGCAGAACGATAAAAAATATAAAAGAGTTGCAAACCGATGATGCAAAAGTATCTGAAATACTTTTATACAGCAGCGACTTTATTCAGGATATAGTACAATCTGCAAAATACCTTAGTAACGAAGGATTGTACTACGTAAAAAATTTACACGAATTAACCGATGTAAATTTCTTAACCGATTTGGTAAAGACAAACGAAGTAATGAATGACTATTTCAAGAGTGTTATAAATGTTCTGGAAAACAAAGAATATGTTTTTGATGAGGTGAAGCAATTACGCGATTCAGTAAGAACTTCCATTAATGATACACTTGCTAAAGAAGTACAGGCAATCAATCAAAGTAAGGTCAGCAATAAATTAAGCGGTCTAAAAACAACTGTGTATCTGCAAAACAGAGATATTCAGGCAGTGTTGATGCGTATTGTGCGCTTATATGCCAAATATGATAAAAAGATGATTGTTGCTAATCAGGCGTAAAACTTAAGAATAACTATTTAAGGCCATTCAGAAATTGTATTAATTGCTGAGTGGCTTTTTTTCTGTGCGAAAATTTATTTTTTTCTTCCATAGTCATTTCAGCAAAAGTCTTTTCACTTCCTTCGGGAATAAATACCGGATCATAGCCAAAGCCATCTGTTCCACGTCTTTCTTCAATTATTTTCCCTTCGCAAATACCTTCAAAGAAATATTCTTTTCCGCCAAGCAAAAGAGAAATAACTGTACGGAATTGTGCAGACTTGTCATCCTTATCTTTTAATTCATGCAATAGTTTATCTATATTTTTTTCGCTGTCTGCGGGTTCGCCTGCATAGCGCGCACTCTTAACGCCCGGTGCACCGTTTAACGCAACCACTTCCAGTCCGGTATCTTCACTAAAGCAATCTTGACCGGTCATTTCAAAAATAGTTTTTGATTTAGTAGAAGCATTTTCCTCTAATGTGTCATACGGTTCAGGAACATCCTTGTCAATTCCTGCTTCTTTCAGCGGAATAATATCTATATCGCCTGAAACAACTTTTTTTATTTCGTTTACCTTATTTTGATTATTGGTTGCAAAAATGAGCTGCATTTTTTTAATTTTAGCTATATATCAAACATTAATTTTAACGCATTCCACAATTTACCTTTTTCTATTTTTTGCTCGGGGTTATTACCGTTCAGGTTGTCCAGCGAAGCTGAATATAAAAGCTTAAAACCTTTAGGATACATTACTGTATACAATAATGGTTTTACATCAATGTCTAACTCCGCAGGTTTGGTATCAAACAGCAGCAAAGCTTCCGGTTGTAATGTATCGCTGATTTGTTCAAGCTTTACTTTTGTATTGGCAATATTCACAACAGCAATATCATCGGGTGTAAGCTTGCAGGCATTAAGTATATTGAGCAAAAAAGAGAGATTTGCTTCACTTATAAATTTATTATCCTTATCCTTTAGCAGAATAACTATATTTTTTTTATTCTTTCCCAGCCACCAAATTTCAGGCAACACATTATCACTTTCATTATTTTGTGTAACTTCGCCGGTAGAAATTTCTCTTCTTGACTCGGGCTGATTTTCGTTCAGTAAAACCAGCTTGTCTTTAAAAAGATTGACAATAACGATATCGGGGAGTTGATTTTTCATCAGCACGAAATTAAAATAATAAACCGATGAACAAAAATATTCCTGTCACAAAGACAGAAAAAACACGATTCAGAGAAGACCTTGATTTTTCTTTTGGTAAAACTTTTACCGATCATATGCTGGTAGCCGATTATGCCAATGGCGAATGGGTAAAAACAGAGATTGTACCTTATCAGCCTATTCCTTTTGATCCGTCATTAATGGCCTTGCATTACGGACAATCTATTTTTGAAGGAATAAAAGCTTATGTAAATAAAAATGATGAAGTAATTATTTTTCGTCCCGACAGAAACTGGAAACGCTTTAACGAATCTGCCGAAAGAATGCAGATGCCTGCGGTTCCCGAAGAAATATTTCTGGATGGTATGAAGCAATTGATTGCATTGGATAAAGAATGGATTCCTAAGATAGATAATTATTCATTGTACATCCGTCCGTTTATGTTTGCTACCGACCAGTACTTGGGTGTGAGACCATCTGCAACCTATAAATTTCTGATTATACTTAGTCCTTCAGGTCCTTATTTTGCAGCACCTGCAAAAATATTGGTAGAAGACGAATACACACGCGCAGCACCTGGTGGTACCGGCAGAGCTAAAAATGCAGGCAACTACGGCGGCAGTTTAAGAGCGGCTGCCGATGCACAAAAACAGGGATTTGATCAGGTATTGTGGACCGATCCTTACGAACACAAATGGCTGCAGGAAGTAGGTGCCATGAATGTAATGTTTGTATTAAAAGATAAAGTAATTACGCCGTCACTCGATGAAGGTACTGTTTTAGAAGGCGTTACCCGCGACAGTGCTATTACTGTGTTGAAAAACGATATGGGCAAAACCGTAGAAGAAAGAAAAATAAATATCGATGAAATTGTAGAAGCCTATAAAAACGGTGATTTGCTGGAAGCATTCGGCACAGGCACCGCAGCCGTGGTATCTCCTATCCGCCAATTGACTTATAAAGGCAATGATATGATATTTGATACCGACCATATGCCGGTAGCCACAGAACTGGCGCAGCGTTTAGCAGCTATCCGTTCGGGCGAAGCGGAAGACAAATACGGCTGGATTGTGAAAGTGGGGTAAAGTATAAAGTACTAAGTACTGAGTACAAAGTATTGAGTAGTGGGTATTGAGTACTTAAGTACTGAGTAGGATGTTATAGTATTTTAGAAAGTTGGTACATAATTTTTCTCAACTTTTCTTTATAACCCGTTTACGGGTGATATGTTAATAGAAAAAAAAGCGCAGTCATTATAAAGAGCGCCGTAGGTGCGACATATTTCTTAAAATAGGTCAGCGCTGTATATTTCAAGGCTTTAAACGCTGTCCGACACTGTATAAAATAAAGAAATACGGATATTACTTCATTTTTTCAATATTTTTTTGGATTTAAAAAAATAAGGCGTACCTTTGCCAACCAAAAATAATTAAAATAACAGTATTTTAGAATGCCTACTATACAACAATTAGTAAGAAAAGGCCGCGAAGTAATCAAGGCTAAAAGTAAATCAAGAGCGTTGGACGCTTGTCCTCAACGCCGTGGTGTTTGTACACGTGTGTACACAACTACTCCAAAGAAACCAAACTCAGCTTTGCGTAAAGTTGCAAAAGTGCGTTTGACCAACAAAATTGAAGTTATTGCTTACATTCCGGGTGAAGGACATAACCTGCAGGAACACTCCATTGTGTTAATCCGTGGCGGTCGTGTGAAGGATTTACCGGGTGTACGTTATCATATCGTTCGTGGTAGTCTGGATACTGCGGGAGTAAAAGGACGTAAACAAAGCCGTTCTAAATACGGTGCTAAGAAAGAAAAAGCAGCAAAATAATAACAATAGTATAATTTATATAATACAATGAGAAAACAACAAGCTAAGAAGTTGCCTTTGGCACCCGACGCACGTTTTAACGATAAACTGGTTACACGTTTTGTAAACAACCTTATGTGGGACGGTAAAAAAAGTACTGCAATTACTATTTTTTACGATGCTATTGATAAAGTGAGCAAAATGACCGGAGAAGACGGATATGAGGTTTGGAAAAAAGCTTTGGCTAACGTAACACCTGCTGTAGAAGTTAGAAGCCGCAGAATTGGTGGTGCTACTTTCCAGATTCCTTCAGAGGTTCGTCCTGACAGAAAAATCTCTTTGAGCATCAAATGGTTGATTCGCTACAGCCGCGACAGAAACGGTCGTACTATGGCTGATAAACTGGCTAATGAAATTGTTTCTGCAAGCAAAGGTGAAGGTTCTGCTTTCAAAAAGAAAGAAGATACACACAGAATGGCAGAAGCTAACAAGGCATTCTCTCACTTCAAATTCTAATAAAGTTTATTTTAATATAAAAAAGACTCTGAAAAATTTCAGAGTCTTTTTTGTTTACAGAGTTGATAAATCAAAGTTGTTTAAAATTGATTGAATGATATCGCACCGATGGTGCTTTTGTGAATCATCGCAATATTCTCTATTTATATATCGCTCGTAAACGAGCTATGGAGAAACTATTAAAACTTCAATAAAATAAAAAATGAAAAAATTATCATCTATTCTTATAATCTTGCTTTTTCTTGTGTCTTGCAATAACACATCTGATGAAAAGAATAATTCTCTTGCTACGCTAAATACAGATACGATAAATATTGTTACAGACAGTATCCAAAGCAATACTGAAGACGAATTCTACGTTTCCGAAGACGGGAAGCAAAAAATACAGGTAAGTTATTTTGGGCAAAATAATAAACGTTATGTTACGATAACTGTGTGGCCAAATAAGGCAGGCATTATACTTGAACAAATACCAGGTACCGCTTTTGCAAAAGGTGCCGATTACGGAAACAAAAACACAACGTGGCAAGCCAAAGGAGACGCAGGCACTTTGATTAGTGAGAATAAGTCAACCAGGTACATAAAAGAAAAATAGATTATTTCTGTCAATTACAGTTTTTGACTAATTCATCATTTTATACAAAAACAAATATTACTTACAGGAAAGCTATTTTTCTATTCTATTGTATTTTTTTAAAATATCAATTGTCTTTTCTATAGGTAATGATTCTAATTTTACTTTACCCGTTACTGTTTTAGCCGAAAACAAAGAATTTATTATTGCTTCTTCGGTAGCTTCTATAACAGCCTGGAATAATATATCCAGTTTATCGTTACGTAATACTTTGTGTTCTTCATATTGAGATTCTGTAGAATAAGGGATTCGCAAATCTTTTGCCGTTGAAGCTGCTATAACAAAATCTCCACTACTATTAGCAGCGATGCCGCCGGTTTTAGCAAGTCCGAACATAGACCTCTTAGCGAGTCTTTTTAAATTCTTTGCACTTAAAGGAGCATCAGTCAATATAACTATCATACAAGAACCATCTTCTTTATATTCTTTTTCAACCGCAGTAAATTTATGTTTGTTTAGTTCTACTCCTACCGGCACACCGTTTATTTGTAGAATTCCTCCGAAATTTGACTGGACTAACACGCCTATAGTAAAACCTCCTTGTGACATTGGCAAGACCCTTGAAGCTGTTCCTATTCCACCTTTAAACCCAAGGCAATAGGTACCGGTTCCTGCACCTGCATTTCCCTCTTCTACATTCCCGGTGTCTGCATTGCTGATTGCCTGTAGCATATGATCTTTCGTTAAAAATCTTCCTCTTATATCATTCAAAATTCCGTCATTAGTTTCGCCTACAACAGCATTTACACTTCTTACATTTTTATTCTCAGGAAACTGAAAAGTATAATCTATAAGAGCATTTATTGCGGGAGCTACACTTAGGGTGTTTGTTAATAAGATTGGCGTTTCTATATTTCCCAATTCCTCAACCTGAGGATATCCCGCAAGCTTTCCGAAACCATTAGCAATATGTATGGCAGCAGGAATCTTATTTTGGAAAATATTATCAGAATGAGGAATAATGGCTGTAACGCCTGTGTTTACAGAATCGCCTTTAGTGAGAGTAACATGCCCGACTTTTACTCCCGGTACATCAGTTATTGCGTTATACTTTCCGGGTCGGAGAATTCCAATATTAATTCCATAATCTCTTGCTCTTAATGTTTGAGCATGAGATATATCACAAATTGCCACTAATAAAAAAAATATCAGGTATCTCATGAGTTATTTGTTTTTCTTTGCTAATATATTAAATGAAAAAGCAAAGTTTTCAAAAACTCATTATCAAAATTATTTGATGAAAAGAAGGAATTCTTATCCCGGAATTCTGGAAATGTATTTTTCTATTTCTTTAATCTGACTTACAACCTGTTCAGTCTTAGGTTTACAGGCTTTGGCTTTTCTGAAATAATCTTTGGCAGCACGGAATTCGCGTTTGTTCATAAAAATCTGAACCATACCTAAATAGGCAACAGCCTCACTTTCTTTATCGGCAATACCAGCTCTGATGGCAGCACGCAGATAACCTTCTGCCTGACGCATATCGCCTCTCTGCATAGCCATCATACCCAGTTGCAGCTTATTGGCTCCTTCTGCTTCGGGCATAGCTGCTCCGATAGAAGAACTTTTCTTCAAAAGTTTTTCTGCTGTATCAAAATCCTGATCCATCATTGCCAGATTACCTTTTAAAGTATAATAAGTAGAACGAATGGGCTTAATCAACAAATTGGGATACCAAATGGTATCTAAAATCTTTTTTACTTCTTCCATGTTTCCTGCTTCCATAGGTGCCTGTACCAAACGCAAAGGACCGATAAGAAAATGTGAAACCAAGCCTATCAATCCTAAAAAATATAAAGGAAAAACCGGCCAGAAAGAAGACACGCCTGTAAGCTGTAACACAATACCAATAACGAATGCAAGAATACTCAGCCAAAAACGGTAACGTATAATAAAGTTGTAAAATTTCATGTATTTACTTTTATAATTATTTAATTTTCTGTAGTCCCGACAGGGATCGAACCTGTATCTAAAGTTTAGGAAACTTCTATTCTATCCATTGAACTACGGGACCATTCCATTCGTGATGAAATGGCTTGCAAATGTAGGATTTCTGTATTAGAATCGGAAATGAAAAAATTACAACTGAAAAATCTGTTTCATTTCAATCCACTTCTCCCCTTCTTTAGCCCAGGGCAATGATTGCTGAAAAGTTGACATTAAAGTTTCCCATTCCTGCACTTTAGGATTGGCTGCGTCCATAACTGCTTTAGTTTCAGCATTGTAGTTGTCTTCAGTTTGCATTATCATAAACAATCTGTTACCTGTACGATATATTTCCATATCTACAACTCCGGCATCCGTAATACTCTTTTTTATTTCGGGCCATACCTGCTGATGATATTCTTCATATTTGCTTATTAATTCTTCGTCCTCTTTCAGGTCTAATGCAAGACAGTATTTTTTCATGTGTTTATTTTTTAAAATAATAAAAATATTATTTTCATTAATTGATAATCGGGCATAATCTGTATGCCATACAAATTATGCCCGAATGTAATTAATTATTCTGTTTAATCCTTTGTTTCTACATACACCATATGTGTTTGTAAGTATTCTTCCAGGCCATGTTTGCCGTCAGCACCGCCAATACCCGATTTACGCCATCCTGCATGGAATCCCTGCATAGCTTCAAAGTTTTCTCTGTTGATATAGGTTTCACCGAATTTTAGTCCGCGCACAAGTTTCAGGGCTTTGTTGAGATTAGTAGTGTAAACAGAAGAAGTTAATCCGTATTCACAATCGTTCGCCCATTTAATTACTTCATCTACATCATTAAAAACAATTACAGGCAATACAGGACCGAATGTTTCTTCATGTACAATATCCATTGTCTGCCTAACATCTGTCAAAACTGTTGGTTCAAAAAAGAATCCTTTGTCTCCTGACCTTGTACCACCACAAGCTAATTTTGCACCTTGCTCAACAGCCTTATCCACTTTTTCTTTAACAGCAGTCAACGCTTTTTCTTCAATCAGCGGACCCATGGCAAGATCTTTTTCCTGGGCTGTATCTCCAAAAGTCACAGCCTGCATACCTTTTACCAATTTCTCAGTAAATTCATCTTTAATATTTTCGTGCACATATACTCTTTCCGCACAGTTGCACACCTGACCTGTATTTATAACTCTTGAATCAATAATTGATTTTACTGCCAGATCAATATCAGCATCGTCCATTACAATTGCCGGAGCTTTGCCACCCAGTTCCAAAGAAACTTTAATAATATTTTCCGCAGCACTTTTCATAATTTCCTGTCCGGCTGGTACGCTGCCTGTAAGGC
>JAEWWO010000209.1 GCA_023396345.1 Bacteroidota bacterium | reverse complement strand
TCACAACAATTACCGGCGGCGGTCCCGGCGTTATGGAAGCGGCTAACCGCGGTGCCTTTGAAGAAGGTGGCAGATCGGTAGGATTAAATATTGTGCTTCCGCATGAGCAACACGAAAATCCTTATCTGACAGATTCTTTCACTTTCGATTTTTTCTTTGTAAGAAAAGTAATGCTTGTAAAATATTCTTATGCATTCATCATTATGCCCGGCGGCTTCGGTACAATGGACGAATTTTATGAAACACTAACTCTGGTTCAAACGCAAACTATAGAACAGTTCCCCATCGTACTTTTCGGTAAAGAGTACTACAGCGAAATAATAGACAGTATGGAAAAGATGGCGAAAGATAAAACCATTTCTCCCTACGACCTTGACTTGGTGCTGATTACAGACAGCCATGACGAAGCAATGGAACACATCAAAAAATACATCAATCAGAATTATATCATCGTACAAAAAAGAAAGAAAAACGACTGGTGGAAAATTGATAACAATAAAAGACGCGAGAAAAAAAAATAATTTTTCAAAAAATAAAATAATCTTTTCATGAGCAGAATTATTACTACAGGTATTGCATCCTTTGGCATGAGCGGAAAAATTTTTCATGCACCATTTATTCAGCAACATCCACTTTTTAAGTTAAGTGCAATAGTAGAAAGACATCGTGATGAATCGAGAAGTAAATATCCTGAAAGCAAGTTATACCGCTCGTTTGAAGAACTGATTGCTGATGATGAAATAGAATTGATTGTAGTAAATACGCCGGTGCAGACACATTTTGAATATGCAAAAGCCGCGCTGAATGCAGGAAAAGCCGTAGTAGTAGAAAAACCTTTTACCGTAACAGCTCAGGAAGCACAAGAATTAGATGAACTCGCAAAAAGCAAAAATCTTTTTTTAAGCGTATATCAAAACAGAAGATATGACGGAGATTTTCTGGCAATAAAAGATGTATTGGATAAAAATTTATTAGGAGAAATTAAGGAAGCTGAATTACGCTTTGACCGTTACAGAACCGGGCATAGCGGCAAAGACCATAAAGAAGGCAACAAGCCCGGAGCCGGCAATCTGCACGACTTAGGGGCGCATTTAATTGATCAGGCTATACAACTATTTGGTTTTCCTTCGGCTGTATTTGCTGACATGGCAACTATGCGAAAAGGTTTGGAGTCTAACGACTATTTTGAAGTGCTGATGTATTATCCATCAGGGTTACGCGTGCGTGTAAAAGGTTCAGTATTTATAAAAGAAATTTCTTATGCCTATATGATTTACGGAGAGAAAGGAAGTTTTTTGCAAAAAAGATCAGACCTGCAGGAAGAAAGATTGGTCAACGGTGCTATACCTTCTGTTGATGCATGGATTGAAACTCCGGAAGAAACTGACGGTATATTGCACTACACAGAAAATGGCGAAGACTATAAAATACTCACCCGCTCTGCAATTGGCAATTATATGAACTACTATCAGGATGTTTACAATGCATTAACCGGAAAAGCCGCAAACCCCGTGCCTGCAAACGATGCAGTAAAAAGCATGACTATCATTGATGCTGCTTTTCAAAGCAATAAAGAAAAAAGAGTTATTAATTTATAGATTAGATAAAATATATTTCTGATGAAAAGCATTGCAAGATTTTTTGTTTGCACATTCGTTCTTTTACTATCTCTTAATTCCTCCGCGCAAATAAAAGAAAAAAGTCTGGACAGCTTGATTACAGCCACATTGAAGGCATTTGATGTACCTGGCATGGCAGTAGGCATTACCAAAGATGGTAAAACTATTTATAGCAAAGGACATGGCGTAAGATCGCTGAAAAATAACTTATCGGTAGATGATAAAACATTGTTTGGCATTGCTTCTAACAGCAAAGGTTTTACGTGCATTGCACTGGCTATGCTTGCTGATGAAGGTAAGTTAAACTGGGATGATAAAGTAAGAAAATACATTCCCGAGTTTACTATGTACAATCCGTTTGTAACAGAAGAATTTACCATCAAAGATTTGGTAACACACAGAAGCGGCTTAGGTTTAGGTGCAGGTGATTTAATGTTTTTTCCCGAAGGCGGACCACTTACCGTGCAGGATATCATCAACAATATTCGCTACCTGAATCCGGAAAGTTCTTTTCGTTCAAAGTATCAATACAACAACAATATGTTTATCATTGCCGGCGAGGTAATACGCAGAGTAAGCGGATTAACATGGGAAGAATTTATAGAAAAACGCATACTGCAACCTGTGGGAATGCGCACCAGCACTGCATCGTACAATAGAGTAAAAAACAACAGCAACATCATTGACGCACATGCACCTGTAAACGGTAAGGTTATCAGCATTCCGCACGACTGGAACGAAACAGCCAATGCCGCAGGCGGCATCATGAGCAATATAGAAGATATGCTTACCTGGGCAAGGTTTTTAATGAACGACGGAGTAACCACAGAGGGCAAAAGATTAATCAGTAAAAAACAACTGAAAGAGTTATGGAGCTTACAAATGCCCATCTCTATCGGCAACAACAATCCATATGACAGCAATTTTTCGGGGTACGGACTTGGTTGGTTTTTAAGTGATGTGAAAGGTCATTTGCAGGTAACACATACCGGCGGATTGATAGGAACGGTAACGCAATTTATTCTTATTCCTGATTTGAAATTAGGTATAGTAGTACTCACCAATCAACAGTCCGGTGCGGCTTTCAGCACAATCAGCAATACAATCAAAGACAGTTATCTGGGTTATGAAAACAGAAACTGGCTAAGTGAATTAAAAACAAGAACAGATAAATTTACTGCTCAGTCCGACAGTTTGAAAACTGCTGTGTATAATCAGGTTGAAAAAATGAAGCATGCTTCTGCACTTCCGGGTAAAGAACAAATCGCCGGAACCTATACAGACAAATGGTTTGGAGATATTGATATTACTTTTGCTAACAACAGCTATAGAATTTCTTGCAAAAGTTCACCAAGATTAAAAGGAGATTTGCTTCCATATAACTACAACACTTATATAGCTAAATGGGACGACAGAAGCTACGATGCTGATGCCTATGTAATTTTTCATTATGATGAAAAAGGTAAAGCGCAATCTATAAAAATAAAACCTATCTCTCCTATCACAGATTTCAGTTTTGACTTTGAACATTTACAACCTGAAAGAGTGAAGTAGTTTCTTTGGGATGAATACTGGATAATGATTTATGAATTGTGATTGATGATTTATGATTTGTAATCTATAATCTTTAATTTGTAATCTGCAATCTGTAATTTGATTTCACGCAAAGGGTTTAAAGGTTTTTTAAGAACGCAAAGACGCTTCGCTTATGAGTTATGATTTTTGAATTTTGGTTGATGATTTATGATTTGCAATTTGTAATCTGTAATTTCTAATTTGTAATTTCACGCAAAGATACTTCTACAAAGCACTGTTATCAAGGCTTTTCAGCACTTCTTTTATTTCCTGCTCTTTATGAATAGGATAAATGAGCAACGCATCTTTTTCATTTACCACAATAAAATCTTTCAATCCGTCTATCACTACTACACTATCGTCTTTTGAAGAAATCATACAACCTTCGGTATTAGTCGTGATTATTTTTCCGTTTGACACTACAGCGTTTTGATTATCATCTTTTTCTTTTACATTCCAAAGCGAAGCCCATGTACCTACATCGCTCCAGCCAATATCTGCGGGTATTGTGTACACATTATCTGCCTTCTCCATGATTGCATAATCAATGGATATTTTAGGACTTTTAGGATAATTTTCTTCAATAAAATCTGCTTCCTGCTCTGTATTATATACGCTCATTCCACTTTGGAATATAGCGTTTAATTCCGGTGTATATTTTTCAAATGCGGCAATTACATCTTTCGCTTTCCATATGAAAATACCTGCATTCCAAAGGTATTCTTTTGACTCAATATATTTTTGAGCTGTATCTGCATCAGGTTTTTCTTTAAATGCTTTTACTCTTTTTACGCTTTCTTCATTCTGTTCAAAATGAATATAGCCGTATCCTGTATCAGGTCGGGTTGGGTCAATACCTAAGGTAAGCAATGCTTCATTTTCTGTTACAAAATTTACGGCATTATTTATTTTTTCTTCAAAAGCTTTTTCTTTCAAAATAAGATGATCGGAAGGGACAATAACCATTACAGCATCTTTATCTTTTTCGTACAACTTATATGTTGCGTATGCAATACAGGGAGCTGTATTATTCCTGGAAGGCTCGGTAAGGATATTGTTTTCAGGCAAGTCGGGGAGTTGTTCAGCAACAAGTGACTTATAATCTTTATTGGTTAAGATTAAAATATTTTCCGGCTGGGAAAAAGCGAGAGAACGGTCATACGTCATTTGAATAAATGACTTTCCCGTTCCCATAATATCAATAAATTGTTTGGGAAATTTCTCTCTGCTTTTAGGCCAGAAACGGCTGCCCACGCCACCTGCCATTATTAAAGTGTAAATCATAAAACTTATCTTCTTATTTTTATTTGTATTGCTCTGTCTATTTTGTTTTCACTTATTAATATTAAATACCCTCCACCTCCTGCTCCGCTTACTTTCCAGCCTGTTACATTTTTTTTATTTTTTTC
Organism: Bacteroidota bacterium; assembly: GCA_023396345.1. Lineage (GTDB taxonomy): Bacteria > Bacteroidota > Bacteroidia > Chitinophagales > Chitinophagaceae > Haoranjiania. The sequence continues at coordinate 2,342 of JAEWWO010000209.1, read as the reverse complement.
AATTTGTACAATCATTTCATTTGTAACCATGTTCGGAAACATAGCTATCTGGGCATTATAACTTTCAGTAAAAGCTTTACTGAAAGCTACTAGATCTTTTTGAAGTATGGCGTTCCACGCTGAGTCAGCAGCAATACTCAGTTCCTGTACTTTTTTTGTAGTAACATCTGTATCAGCTAAAACATTGAATTCATCAGTACGAGGTGAAAGAGGTATCAACCAGATAACAGACTCCAGCCATATTAATATATCTTCATCTTTTACAGTAGTTATTTTCTTTGGCCAATAATCTCCATCTGCATAATCAAATTTGTTTAAGCCCGGCAATGTAATTCCTAATGCATCCTGTGAGCCGCTAATATACGCCGTACCAGGAGGGTTTTCAAAAGAGAATAAAATTTTTGCAAGTTTTTCTTTATCACCTTCCGGTATATCAGTTTCCCAAAGTTCAATTGCTCTGTTACGGCTACTTGTGGCCATACCACTTTTAAAGTTGAATTCATAATCTGGTTCCAATGCTATAGTAAGCACTGGGCCGGGACCAAACTTATTTACAAAAGGCTGATCAAGCCAGCCTCCTGCCAGGTCAATACGATATGGTATGCGGCAAATCTTTCTGAGAGAGGTCGTGGAACGTGCGGGCAGGTTACCATGAGGTTTTCTTTCGCTGACTATATACTCAATACCCATTTCTTTACATAATGCTTCCTTTGCGGGTGTGTGTCCATCCGTGTTTACAAAGAAAATATCGGGTTTGAGTTGCTTTATTTCTTCTATAAAATCAAGACTACCAGTACCTGAATTAATCCATGCATCTTTTACAACCTTCAATGCCTGTATCATGTAAAGACGCTCTGCATCTGAGTTAATTGTTTTTCTGGCTTTTAATTCATTCACTGTTTTGTCTGATCCTACGCCTACGTATAATTCACCATAAGAAGCAGCCTCTTCTAAAAAAGCCACATGGCCGCTGTGGAGCATATCATAACATCCGCTTACAAAAACTTTTTTTGGCATATACTTTATTAATAAATCAGTACAAATATAACTTAATAGTCTATAAAATAAAGCTACTGTAATAGTAATAATAACTTAGCTATTTGATTATCTACTCTACTTACAGAAGGTTTTATATCGTCTTGCATGGATTCAACAAATGCACTGATAATTGACTCTTCACTCATAGGGTCAAAAATGATAGAAGGTTCACAAGCAGCATACATATAAGGCAAATCTGCTCCTATAACTTTGCAACCGCAGTCAATAGACTCAATGATTCCCAGTCCTAAACTTTCTGTGAGCGAAAGAAAAATATGATATTCTGATTGATAAAATAAGCGTTGGATTTCATTTCGGCTCACAAACCCCACATTCATTACAGGATAACCTGATTTTTGTTTATTATTTACCAATTCAATTAATTCTTTAAAATTATCAGAAAGTGTAAGCGTTAAACTTCCGTAGTGATGCTGATCGTAAAATTTACAAAATGCCCCAATCAATCTTTTATGATTTTTATAGGGGATGCCCAAACTCGCATAAATATAATGCCCTTTTATCCTTTCAGGAATTTCGGCTAAAGTGTTAAGAGGTTCATAGAAAGGGATTTTTAATATTCTGCTATCGTTAAGTTTATATCGTTTCTGTAGTTTATTTTTTATAAAATCTGTTTGTACAATCCAATAATCAGTATTATTCTTTATGTGATTTAAAACTCTTTTCTTTAAATGATAACCAAAACGTTTTGACAAAGGCATTCCTTTAGCAATTTGCAAAAATAATGAATGATGAAAATATGTATATACAGGAACTGTAAGTTTAAAAGTCGGGGGCAGATTTCCCATACAAAACACTCTGTTGATAGCATTTTGATGTTTCCTGTAAAATCTGGTTCTGTTCAGAAGACTGGCCGTTAAATAAAATACTTTATTTGTACTCTTTATAGAAGGCAAGTTTCCATAAGCTCGTTTATCTATTAAATAGAGTACGTCTGTATTTGTTTTTTCTAATTCAGAAATAAAATAATCCAGTAAAATCTTCGGACCACCACTATTTATATATAAGGCATCAACAAGTAGCATTTATAAAAAATATTTCCAAAGATATACAAAAAAGTATACAATGCTTACGAGAAAACGGATATACAGTTTTACTGTTTATTATTGTTGCTTTTGATGGCATTAATCGTTTTATTATTTAAAACAGCTCTTTCCTTATCAAAAAACCAGCCCCATTTATTGAAATAATAAACAGCAGACCTGATGTGATACTTTAATAAATCAAAATTTTGATAAGAACCTTTTTGAAAATGATACTTAATAGACAGATGAATCAAAATCATG
>JAEWWO010000207.1 GCA_023396345.1 Bacteroidota bacterium | reverse complement strand
TTCACTACACTTCGCTTCGTTCAGAATGACAGAAAAAACTTTTCACTTTCAATTTTCCACTTACAACTTTCAACTATCCTCTCTCCTCTACATAAATATTTCCATTTTTATCACTTCTTCCAACGATGGATTTTTTTTGTCTTTATCCGACAATATAATATCTGCCGCTGGTACCTGCCAGTCGATATTTAAATCGGGATCATTCCACAAGACACCACCTTCACTCTCTGGAGCATAATAGTTGTCGCATTTGTACTGAAAAATAGTTTCATTCTGCAACACTACAAAACCATGTGCGAAACCGCGTGGAATGAATAATTGTCTTTTGTTTTCTTCAGTTAGTTCCACAGCTATGTGTCTACCAAATGTAGGCGATGATTTTCTGATATCAACAGCCACATCCAATACGGCGCCTTTGATTACACGCACCAGCTTCGACTGTGCATGAGGTGGCTTCTGGAAATGTAATCCCCGCAAAACTCCGTAAGAGGATTTTGATTCGTTGTCTTGTACAAAATGTGTATTACATACTTTTTCTATAAATTTCTTCTCTGAAAAAGACTCAAAAAAATAGCCTCTATTATCAGCAAATACTTTCGGTTCTATAATAAAGCAGTCTTGTAAATTGGTTGGTATAATGGTCATTGGTGATGTTTATTTGTGTAATCGTTTAGTTGTTTAGTTGTTGAGTTGTTTATGCGTTTAGTTGTGTAATTGTGTAAACGTTTATTTGTTGAGCTGTTTTTGATAAGCAGTTTTTAATGCATTTAAATAATTAGAGATTTTAAAAATTAAAGGTTTTATTTCATTCATTTGTTCATCATCTATATATTGCAAATCTACGCATAAAATAAGTTGTGCATATAACTCCATTAAAGAACCATAAGACATTTCAACGAATCGGATTTTTTCTTTTGATGAAAATCTGCTAGTTCCTTCTGCTATATTTGATGATATAGATATTACGGCTCTTTTCATTTGGTCAGCTAAAGAAAATCTTTCTTCTTTTGGAAGGCTGTTATATGAAATATGATATATTAATTTTGTCAATATTCTTGCCTCCTTCCAAACTTCCAAATTTTCAAAGGAATAAGTATGCATTAGAGTTGTTTTATTTGTAAAGAAACGTTTAATTTTTACTTATATGTTTATTTATGTAAAAATATTGCCTTTCGCCACTATCTTATCCTCCACAACTCCACAAATAAACACCTCAACATCTACACCTCTACACACCTCCAAAACTCAACAACTCAACAACTAAACAACTAAACACCTACACCCCGCTTCCCGCTAACTTAATCAAATATTGTCCGTATTCATTTTTCTTTAAAGGTTCTGCCAGCTCTAATAATCTTTCTTTGCTTATCCATCCTTTTCTGAATGCTATTTCTTCCAGACAGGAAATCTTTAATCCTTGTCTTTTCTCCAATACCTCTACAAATGTTGCAGCTTCTGATAAAGAATCATGTGTACCGGTATCCAACCATGCAAAGCCTCTGCCCAACAACTGTACTTTTAAATTATTCTCTTTTAAAAACTCCTGATTAACGGTTGTAATTTCTAATTCTCCGCGAGCAGAGGGCTTGATATTCTTAGCTACTTCTATTACTTTATTAGGATAAAAATATAAACCTACTACTGCATAATTTGACTTGGGTTCAACAGGTTTTTCTTCAATGCTCAATACATTTCCATTTTTATCAAACTCAGCAACACCGTACCTTTCAGGGTCATTTACATAATAACCGAAAACCGTAGCTTTACTTTCTTCTTCTACATTTTTTACAGCATTTTGCAACATTTTGGTAAAACTTTGTCCGTAAAAAATATTATCTCCCAACACAAGACAAGCAGAATCGTTTCCTATAAATCTTTCTCCAATTATAAATGCCTGTGCCAATCCGTCGGGACTTGGTTGTACGGCATATTCAAAACGTACACCGTAGTCTGACCCATCGCCCAGCAAACGCTGAAAGCCCGGTAAGTCCTGAGGTGTAGAGATGATTAATATTTCTTTTATATCTGCCAGCATCAATACCGATATAGGATAATAAATCATGGGCTTATCATATATAGGCAACAATTGTTTAGATACGCCTTTTGTAATTGGATATAATCTGGTACCGGAGCCTCCGGCTAATACTATTCCTTTCATTGTGTATGTAGGTTATGAAGTTATGGTGTTATGTTGTTATAAAGTTACGAAGTTATGTTGTTATGTTGTTATAAAGTTATGAAGTTATGTTGTTATGAAGTTATGTTGTTACGAAGTTATGAATCTATGAAATGATTTAAAGTCGGGCATCTGATAATCGTTTATCCAAGACACCTTTTACATCAAAGATAGCTGTTTCTTTTGTTTTTAAAGCTTTCCAATCCAGTTGCAAAAAGTCAGCATGCGCTACTGCCAGAATAATACCGTTATATTTTTTTTGTTTTGAAAAAGTTTTTTTGACGGATAAGCCATACTCTTCTTTCACTTTTTCTTTGTCAACCCAAGGGTCTACCACATCTACACTAATTCCAAAATCCTGCAACTCGTTATACATATCAATCACTTTGGTATTTCTATAGTCTGAACAGTTTTCCTTAAAAGCAAATCCGAGTATCAACACATTAGCCTCTTTGATTTTAATATTTTTATTAATCATCAGTTTGATTAATTTATTTACCACAAACAAAGGCATATTATCGTTTACTCTTCTGCCCGATAAAATTACTTCTGGTTTATATCCTACGGCTTCTGCTTTGTGCACCAGATAATAAGGGTCTACGCCAATGCAGTGTCCTCCAACTAATCCGGGTTTGTACTTTATAAAATTCCATTTGGTAGCAGCGGCTTCAATTACTTCATTGGTATCAATGCCTATTTTATCAAAAATCAATGCCAATTCATTTACAAAAGAAATATTTAAATCGCGCTGTGCATTTTCTATAGCTTTAGCAGCTTCTGCAACTTTTATAGAAAGTGCTTTGTATGTGCCGGCTGCAATAACTGAAGCGTATAATCTGTCGATTTTTTCTGCAGTTTTTTTATTGGAACCGGAAGTGATTTTTTTTATTTTTTCGGTCGTATTTATTTTATCTCCGGGATTAATTATTTGGGGAGAATAGCCGCAAAAGAAATCTTTGTTGAATATTAAACCTGATGCTTTTTCTAAAACAGGCACACATACTTCTTCTGTACAACCGGGATATACCGTAGATTCATAAATAACAATATCGTCTTTTTTGAGTAAACTACCTACCATACTACTGGCTGCTTCCAGATAAGATAAATCGGGCTGATTGTATTGATTGACCGGAGTAGGAACAGTGATGATATATACATTTGCTTGCTCTAAATCTTCCTTGTTGGCAGTAAGGTATAAGCCGGTTAGATTTCGATGAAAAGGATGTTTGCTAATGATTGCAGACGCTAAATCGGCAGGTGATACTTCGAGATTAGCGTCATTATTTTTTTTAAGATTTTGTACTCTCTGTTGGTTGACATCAAAACCTGCCACACTATATTTTGTTGCGAAAAGACATGCAAGTGGTAATCCTACATAACCCAAACCAATAATTGCAATACGAGTACTCACTTTAGTATGATAATCTTATAATAGCTATTGATAAAATACAATATTTTTTACTTACCAAACCATCCTTTCACAGTTTCTTTCATTCCTTTTTTCTTCACCTCGCCATAACCGTAACCGTAGCCATAACCATAACCATAACCATAAGCATTATGTTTTTTGGCATCATTCATTACTACCATTAAGTTAGTAAGTTTTTTATTTTCGTAAATATCGTTCAATATATTTACCTGCTCTTTAAAAGTGTAATTATATCTTACAACATACAGACAAGCATCTGCCACTCTGTTTAAAGAGAAAACATCTGCCACCTGTCCTACAGGAGATGTATCTACTACAATATAATCAAATTGTTCTCTTAATTCAGCAAAAAGTTCATCTACTCTTTTGTTCAAAATGAGCTCAGCAGGATTTGGCGGAATAGGGCCTGCACCAATTACAAAAAGATTGGGCATACCATCAACAGACCGGATTAAATCTTCAGCTTTTAATTCATGATTGATAACGTAATGAGTAATACCATACTTTGTTTTCATACCTAATCCGGACAGTAATTTAGGCTTTCTAATATCAAACTCTAACACTACAACTTTTTTTCCTGTAAGAGATAGGCTGGCAC
>JAEWWO010000177.1 GCA_023396345.1 Bacteroidota bacterium | reverse complement strand
CGTTGAGGCTTTTTACCAAAGAAGATTTTGCATCTGTGTTCCACTCAAGTTTATCAAACGGAACATAGGTAGCATGCGGCTTTTCAGTGTTGATAGCATTTACATCCGTATTTTCCCAATCGTTGGTTTGCGCATGGGTAGCTATTGAAAATAAAAGAAAAAAAGAAAACAGAATCTTATTCATAAACTTGAATTTACCAGATTAGCTAAAATATAATACAGCCCATGTAAAGTTAAAATTTTATCAGTCACTAAAAAACATAAAAGAAAATAAAGCATAGTTCAATCATTATTTTTTTCTTAAAAATATTGGGCGATAATCTTTAAACAAGACTTAATCTTACCTTTAAGCAAATAAATATATCATGAAAAGAAAGATAGGAACAAGCGATGTAGAGATTTCTCCCGTAACCTTTGGTGCATGGGCTATTGGCGGATGGATGTGGGGAGGAAACGATGAAAAAGATTCCGTTGAAGCTATTAAAGCATCAATTGATGCAGGCATTACTTCCATTGATACCGCTCCCATGTACGGATTTGGCTTGAGCGAAGAAATAGTTGGTAAGGCAATAAAAGATTACGACAGAACCAAGATACAAATTCTCACCAAATTTGGCATGCGCTGGGATAGTGAAAAAGGGCATCTGAAAATGAACGATAAAGACAGAGAAGGAAATGATGTAGAGATAAAACTGTATGGCGGATACGACAGCATCATCAACGAAGTAGATAAGAGTTTACAGCGTTTGCAGACAGATTATATAGATTTGATTCAAATGCACTGGCCCGACCCTACAACGCCTATCGAAGATTCTATGCGCGCGATGGACAAACTACTACAGGACGGAAAAGTAAGAGCTATAGGCGTTTGTAATTACTCCGGCAATCAACTGGAAGAAGCAGAGCAAACTGTACGCTTGCATTCTGACCAGATTCCTTACAGCATGTTGAAACAGGATGCAGAAAAAGATATTATTCCCTATGCGGTGATTAATAATTTAGCTGTGATAGCTTATAGCCCTCTGGAAAGAGGTTTGCTAACCGGTAAATACACCGACAATTCCGGATTCTCCGAAACCGATCATCGGGGCGGATACTTTAAACAATACAATATGGAAAAAGTGTCTACGCTTATTCGTCGTTTAAATGAATTTGCCGACAAGTATCAATGTACTGTTGCGCAGCTTGTGTTAGCCTGGACCATTCACCAACCGGGCATTACAGCAGCATTAGCCGGAGCACGCAATGCACAGCAGGCTTCCGAAAATGCAAAAGCACAGCAAATAAAAATTCACGATGCTGATATGGAGCAAATTAATTACTGGTTGAATAATGAGGATTTTAGAGCAGTATCATCGTAATTTTTTTTCTATCTGCTCCCCTGTATGTACCAAGTGTTCTCGGGTATTGGCAATGGCTTCTTCAAGAGAAATATCCGGCGGATTAATACATACTATCTCATCAAAAACTTTCCGTAATTCATTTTCATCCTCTTTGGGAATCTGTCCTGCAATACCTATTACTTTTTTATTTTTATTTTTTGGAGCCAATGCTACTCCATAAGGTGCTTTCCCTTGCAAAGTTTGATTGTCAAGAGCACCCTCTCCGGTAATTACAACATCTGCTTTTTTAAGATAGTTTTCAAAATCAATTAATTCCAGAAAAGTAGTTATACCATCTTTTGCTTTAGCATTGCACACCGCCTGTAAAGCAGCAGCCACACCACCTGCAGCACCACTGTGGGGCAAAGTGCTCATATCCATACCTGTTGCATCATTCATGGCATTTGACAAGTGCTGCAAACATTCCTCCAGATATACTACCTGCTCTGCATCTGCCCCTTTCTGCGGTCCAAAAACCGCAGCAGCTCCGGTACTTCCTAATAATTTATTTTTTACATCACACAAAATAACTATCTCAGTATCCGATAAGCGGTCATCCAGATTTGACACATCAATCTGCGTAATATTTTTTAATCCTGCAGGAAGGTCTTTTATTTCTTTTTTATCTGCATCAAGAAATTTTACACCCAGCGCAAGCAGCAATCCGCTTCCCCCATCCACTGTAGCACTACCGCCAATACAAAGAATAATTTTCTTTGCTCTTTTTTCCAAAGCAGCTTTTATCAGTAATCCTGTTCCGTAAGTGTTTGCATGCAGCGGGTTGTATTCATTCTTCTTCAATAATCTCAATCCTGAAGCATCAGCCAGCTCTATGATTGCCGTTTGCTCGTTGTCTATAAAACCTATGCAAGCTCTAATTTTTCTATCTAAAGCATCTACCGTTTCTACAGAAATTTTTTCTGCGTCTAAATGTCGCACCAACAATTGCCCGGTTCCGTCACCACCATCACCTACCGGGCATACGGTAACTTCTGTTTTGGGTTCAGCCTTTTTAATTCCGGTTTGTAAAGCGAGGGCTACCTCTTCAGCAGCAAGACTATTTTTAAAAGCATTGGGCGAAACTAATATTTGCATGATTAAGCATTATTGATTATTTACTCGCAAATACCTGTGTCCAGAATCTTCCGGTTCGGGCAACGCCCATTTCCTTTACATTTTTATTCATAATATTTTTCCGGTGCGATGCGCTTCTCATCCAGGTATTCATTACCTCCTCTGCTGTCTGTTGTCCCATAGCAACGTTCTCTCCGAAGGTACTCCATTTGTATCCTGCGGCGGCAATTCTTCTACCCGGATCCGAGCCGTTACGTCCGCGATGACTTAGTACATTATTTGCCGACATATAATTACTGTGACCTTTAGCCGCAGCCTCCAGTTGAGTGTTCCACTTCACGGGAGCAACAGGCGGATGATATACGCCTCCACTTCTGTAGCCTTTTGTTCTGTAATGATTTACCAGTTGAAGCATATCGCGTTCAAAATTTCCTGAAGATGCAGAAGGATAGTTGTTTTGTGTAGATGTATTCTGAAAAGAAATACAGGAAGATAAAAAAACAAATGCGGCTATAAATATCAGTCTTCTCTTCATAACTATTCGGTTTGGTAAAACTGCTTTTTAGACCTGTTTTACCCGAAAAGATTAAATCGAAAAAACGAAAAATTTTTTATCTCGGACTGGCAAAAACCTGTGTCCAGTACCAGCTATTTACGGCGGCTCCCATTTCCGTTACGTTGGCACTCATAATATTTACACAGTGTCCGGGACTTTTGAGCCACGCAATGATTACTTCGTTTACCGACCTTTGATTGTATGCAACATTCTCCGCAACAAACCTGTAAGTATATCCTTGTTCCAAAACTCTTTGTGGAGCGGTTTTACCGTCTTGCCAGGTATGCGTCATTGTTTTATTGGCAGCCATATAATCACTGTGTATTTGAGATGCCTTTGCCAGTTTCTCATTCCAGGTAATCTTTGCAACCGGCGGCATCTTTTCATTGCCACACATGCAGCCTTTTTCTCTGATTTCATTTACTGCATTCAGCATTTCTTTTTGAAAATTACTGAGCGAAACAGGATCATCTTCAGTGTAAGGAACATCCGTACTTTTAGAGCAGGAAAACAAAACGACAGAAGTAATTAAAATTGCAAAAAAGTATCTCATAAATTTTATTTTTAATCGGGCATATTGTATAAATCAATCTAAATACACACAAATATATTGACTTTGCACATATGAATACGTTTATAAAAACAAGATATTTTTGTCTTATTTGTTTTTGCATTGATATCTTTGCTCAAAGATTTTTTAAATGACGATTATCCTTTTACAGTTTTTGGTTGTGCTTGCAGCTATCTTTATCGGAGCAAGAATGGGGGGCATTGGACTGGGCATTTTCGGCATGATGGGTTTGGCTGTTTTAGTTTTTGTATTTGGACTGAAACCCGGACAGGCGCCTATTGATGTGATGCTGATGATTATTGCCGTAATCTCCGCTGCATCTGCCCTACAGGCGGCAGGCGGACTGGATTATCTGGTAAAAGTTGCTGAAAAATTATTAAGAAAAAATCCTTCTGCTATTACTTTTTTAGGACCGTTGGTTTGTTATGCTTTTACTTTTTTTGCAGGCACGGGACATATAGCTTATTCTTTATTACCCATTATTTCGGAGATTGCAACAGAGAGCAAAGTAAGACCGGAAAGACCCTTGAGTATTTCTGTAATAGCCTCGCAGCAAGCCATCACAGCAAGCCCTATTTCGGCAGCAACAGCAGCCTTGTTAAGCACCAGCCTCTTGGGCGGGCAGGGAATTTCGCTTGCAGATATTTTAAAAATATGTATACCCGCTACCCTGATAGGAGTATTAGCAGGAGCCATTGTTGCCAACTTTATTGGTAAGGACCTTGAAAAAGATCCTGAATATCAGAAAAGGCTAAAGAGAGGAGATTTTAATACGAAAGCAACGCAAACAACCGATACTACCGAAAACTCAGCCAAACCCAAAACTGCTGTAATAATATTTCTGCTGGGAGTGTTGCTGGTAGTACTTTTCGGGTCTTTTGAAAGTCTGCGCCCGGTATTCAATACCGGAGGAGAAACAACAAGATTAAATATGCCTGAAGTAATAGAAATAGTAATGATGAGCATTGCCGGATTGATTCTGATTTTTGCAAAAGCCGATGTGGGTAAGGCAGTAAAGGGCAATGTTTTTCTGGCGGGTATGCAGGCCGTAATTGCTATATTTGGAATTGCCTGGATGGGCGATACTTTTTTTCAGGGAAATATTGAATTTTTCAAAACACATATACAGGATATTGTTACACAATATTCTTATTTATTTGCAGTGGCACTGTTTGTGATGTCAATATTTTTATTCAGTCAGGCTGCAACGGTGCGCACACTTTATCCGCTGGGAATAGCACTGGGCCTACCTCCTATGGCACTGATAGCCATGTTTCCGGCAGTGAATGGTTATTTCTTTATCCCTAATTATCCTACAGTTGTTGCCGCCATTAACTTTGACAGGACAGGAACCACGCGTATCGGAAAATACATTCTCAATCATTCCTTTATGATTCCGGGTCTGGTATCAACTATTGTGGCTATTCTTGTGGGCTATTTGCTGATTGCAATTTAAATCCTGCAAAGGCAGAGATGATGTACTTTCCTGTATTTAATGGGAGAGACTATATCAAAAGAATGAAAATAGAATAATTTTATTTACTTCGCTTCTATGACCAATACCCAGTCTTGCTGCGTTTGGTTTGGAGGAGTAAAGCTTTGAATGCCGCTGCTGTATTTCTTTTTTACCTTGGTATAAGTGCCTTTTGCAGGATTGAACCACAAAGCTTTTTTCTTTCCTTTTTTTAGCTTATCTAAATTGAGGCTTACTTTTTTTGGCTGCGGAAGATGTATGAATGCATATGTTCCTTTTTCATTTCTTGTTGCAATGATCAGGTCTCTGTAATCGCTTCCTTTATCGGAGGCGATGAGAGACGGATCTTCCACCCTGTTAAAATCTTTACGAGACTCCATAAGATTTTTAAGATGATGCATTTGGTCTGCAACTTCTGCATCCAGCGCTCTTCTCCAGTGAATGATGGTATCGCCTGTGAAAATTGGTGGGTTTAATTCCGTATTTAAAAATTGCCATACAGAATGATGCCCATAGGTAGTTCCACATCCTCCTGCAAATACGCCTCTGTAAATTCTTGTTCTCAATTCTGACGGACTGAAATAGCCTCTTTCTTTTCTTGTCCATTTATCATCCCAAGGATTCACCGGATGATCTTCATAAGAAGGTTCCATGTCCATTGTAGGTTTTTGAGGCTTCTGCTGCAGGTCTTTTCGTATATATTCCCACACAGGATATGTACGGCTTCCGTGACCGCTTTGAATACTGTTCATCTTGAGCCAATCCTCCGTATGAAACCATGCAGAGCTGCTTTCAGAACTTCCTCCGGTATGATAGGTTATAAATACATCACTGCCATACACATCCCTTATAGCTTTTGCCATGGCTCTCCATATAGGACGAACATCATAATACTTACCGCCTCTTTCATAAAAGCCCGGCCTATCCCCACCAAGTATCCAGATGATATTCCATTGATCTTTGTATCTTTCTGCTAATTTTTTTGCATAAACATATGCCTTCTGAGGATCATCAAAAACCGTAGGCCCTGCACCCCAGTTGGGTGTTACCTTATCTCCCCATGTAGGCAGTAGCCCTATATATAAATTTCTTTTGGCAGCTTCTTTTATTACATAATCCACATTGTCCCAATAATCATATTCATCCGCATTGTTTGGATCACTGCCTGTAGTAATTTCCCATTCCAAATCTGTTTCATTTTTGAAGGGAACATCCCCGTATCTGTTGGGTTGTCTGAGACCTTCGAACTCTGCCAATGCAACCGCCTGGATAATATTGAACCCCTGTGATTTTCTTTTATCAAGATAATAAGCAGCATCATCTCTTGTCATTCTGTGAAACAGTTCCCAACCGGTATCTCCTAGCCAAAAAAATGGTTTTCCTGTTTTGGTTTCTATTAAAAATTTTTGAGACCTATCTACACTGATTTGAGCTTGTACTATAGAAAAAAATAAAATGCTTACAATAAGCAACAAAAATCTTTTCATTGAAATATCAAATTTTTGGATGTATAAAAATACATATAAAAATGAAAAAAAGCAACCCTAATGAGTTGCCTTTTCAATTATTTATTAATGAAATTTTTTATTCGTAAACTTTCTCTACCAACACAGTTGCTTTATTGTTCAACACCTCTACAAAACCTCCGGAAACCCTATATTTTTCTCCTTCTTCATTCTTTTGTAAAATGATTTTTATAGTTCCATTGCCTAAAGCGCTTACCAAAGGCGCATGCTTATCAAGCAATTCAAAAAGTCCATCAATGCCCGGCAACTGCACTCCATAAACTTCATCGTTGTATAACTTCTTCTCAGGTGTCAATATCTCTAACTGCATAGCGATCTATTTATAAAATTATTGTGCTGCCTGCTCTAAAAGCTTTTTGCCTTTTTCGATTGCATCATTTAATGTACCTACCAGGTTGAAAGCAGCTTCAGGATACTCATCAACTTCTCCGTCTAAGATTGAATTAAATCCGTTAATGGTATCATCAATACTTACAAAAACTCCTTGTAATCCTGTGAAAGCTTCTGCTACGTGGAATGGCTGCGACAAGAAGCGCTGTGCTTTACGCGCACGCGATACGACTAATTTATCTTCCTCACTTAATTCATCCATACCAAGAATGGCAATAATATCCTGCAATTCTTTATAACGTTGCAGAGTAGATTTTACACGGTTGGCACAATCATAATGCTTATCGCCCACAATTGCAGGGGTTAAAATTCTAGAAGTGGAGTCAAGAGGATCCACAGCCGGATAAATACCCAGATCGGCAATTTTACGAGATAATACCGTTGTAGCATCTAGGTGAGCAAATGTTGTTGCAGGTGCCGGATCGGTAAGGTCATCAGCAGGCACATATACGTCTTGTACCGAAGTAATAGAACCGCTTTTTGTTGAAGTAATTCTTTCCTGCATTAGTCCCATTTCTGTAGCTAATGTTGGCTGATATCCTACCGCTGAAGGCATACGGCCTAACAAGGCAGATACTTCTGATCCTGCCTGCGTGAAACGGAAGATATTATCTACGAAAAACAAGATATCCTTTCCTTTTCCTTCTCCATCGCCATCGCGGAAATATTCAGCAACAGTAAGTCCGCTCAAAGCAACACGGGCACGAGCTCCTGGAGGTTCATTCATTTGCCCGAAAACAAAAGTAGCTTTAGACTCTTTTAATCCTTCTACATCTACTTTGCTCAGATCCCAGCCTCCTTCTTCCATAGAATGCTTGAAGTTGTCGCCGTATTTAATAATGCCAGCTTCTATCATTTCGCGCAGAAGATCATTTCCTTCACGGGTACGTTCCCCTACTCCTGCAAATACTGACAGACCTCCGTGACCTTTTGCAATATTATTGATCAACTCCTGAATAAGTACTGTTTTACCTACTCCTGCTCCTCCAAACAACCCGATCTTTCCTCCTTTTGCATAAGGTTCAATAAGATCAATAACCTTGATGCCGGTAAATAATACCTCTGTAGCTGTGCTTAAATCTTCAAACTTAGGAGGTAAAGCATGTATAGCACGTCCGTTATCTTTTGATACTACAGGCAACCCGTCAATAGGATCTCCTGTAACATTAAATAATCTACCGTTAATGGCCTCACCTGTAGGCATCTTTATTGGATTTCCTTTATCAAATACTTGTTCGCCGCGTACCAGTCCTTCGGTAGCATCCATAGCGATAGCTCTTACACTGTCTTCACCAAGATGCTGCTGCACTTCCAACACCAATGTGCTGCCGTCTTTTCTTTTGATCTCTAATGAGTTTAAAATTTCCGGAAGACTATTTTCATCAGGAAAGTGCACATCAACTACTGCGCCTATCACCTGTAACCGTTGCACAACCCTCTATTCCTTCAAAAATCCAACAAAAACCTATGAAAAACAGCCTCTTTTAAAGCGATTTAGGAGAGGTTTGTGTTATTTGCACTTTGATGGTGGTTGATTTTTG
>JAEWWO010000171.1 GCA_023396345.1 Bacteroidota bacterium | reverse complement strand
AACATAATCGGGCTTCACAGGAAAATGTCTGTGCATTCTTTCTATCACTACTAAAGTTTGTATCCTCTTAGGAATGAACGACAGCAATGGTTTTAGCGCATACAATAAAGTTCTGCCAGAATTGGTTACATCATCTACTATAATAATATTCTTGCCATTGGCATCAATATCTTTACTTAAAGTAACTTCATCTGGAGCACGCTTGTTAAGGTTTACAGATAAAATTTCAATGGGTGTATGTAAATATTTTTTGAGATAAGCATACAACAAATTGGCAATAGTAGTTCCTGAATTGGTAACACCGATTAAAAATAAAGGCGTATCGTCTCCCTGAAGTGTTTCGGCTATTTGCAATGCCATTCGCTCTAATCTGAATCCGGCTTCCTTGCCTGTTAAAATAAAATTCTGCGTATCCATTCCCGTTTTTTTAATTCCAAACAAATTTACAAAAAAGATTATTGATATAGAGGAATTATTATTCGTTATTAAAAGTTAATTTAGCAGAATTATTAATACAGATGTAGAAATGATCGCACAGGTTTTATTTATCCTTCTTACAATTACAACTGTTTTCTTATTTATCAAAAAATGGAAAGAAATCAGCAGAAATATTCATTTAGGAAGAACTGAAAGCATAGCGGGAGATAACGCTCAGCGCTGGCGCAATGTATTTTTACTTGCATTCGGACAAAAAAAGATGTTTAAAAAACCTGTTGTTGCGCTTTTGCATTTAATTGTTTATATAGGTTTCATTATTGTAAATATTGAATTGCTGGAGATTGTTCTCGATGGAATCTTAGGCACACACAGAATATTTGCATCTACGGGAATGCTTTACAACGTGTTGATTAATTGTTTTGAAATACTTGCTTTACTTGTCATCATTGCCTGTGCGGTATTTTTAATAAGAAGAAATCTGCTGAAAGTAAACAGATTAGCCGACTCTGAACTGAACGGCTGGCCAAAATCGGATGCCAACATTATTTTAATTACTGAGATTGTACTGATGTCTGCATTTTTAAAAATGAATGCAACAGATACTTTATTACAATCACGCGGCGTTGTGGGATACAGCGAAACACTCACCGGCAATTTTATTATTTCTCAGGGGCTGCATCCGATGATGAACGGCTTCTCCGATTCTTTTCTGATATTTACAGAAAGAATCTGCTGGTGGCTGCACATTACAGGCATTTATGCATTTGCCATTTATTTATCTTACTCCAAACATCTGCATATTATACTGGCTTTTCCTAATACATATTTCACGCCTCAAAATCCTCAGGCTGAAATGAAAAACCTGAAAGCTATACAACAAGAAGTATTGTATGCAATGGAGCCTGATAAAATACCTGTCGATGCCGCAGAAGCCGCACTTCCACAGGCTTTTGGCGCTAAGGATATTTTTGATTTAAGCCGGAAAAACCTGTTGGACGCCTACACTTGTACCGAATGTGGAAGATGCACTTCTGCCTGTCCCGCAAATAATACGGGTAAAAAATTAAGCCCCAGACTGATTATGATGAAGACCAGAGACAGAATTGAAGAAGTTGGCAAAAACATTAATCAGAATAAATCATTTACCAACGATAACAAAACATTGCTGCACGACTATATTACATCAGAAGAATTATTCGCCTGCACCACATGCTCTGCCTGCGTAGAAGCTTGTCCCGTGAGCATTTCGCCACTGGATATTATTTATCAGTTACGCAGATATTTAATTATGGAAGAAAGCAATGCTCCTGCCGAATGGAACAACATGAACACTAATATTGAAAATAATTTTGCGCCCTGGCAGTTTTCTCCTGAAGACAGAGATGCCTGGATGCAGAAAGTGTAGAGTTCGCAAACGTTTGATTCCTTTTTTCGTATTACCTGTTTTTCAGAGCGGTTATTCGTAACTTTACACTATTATTTTTTGTAAAATTAAATAGAAATTAATATGTATCAATCTTTCTCTTTTAAAAGCATGTTGCTGGGAATTGCTTCCCTTGCGCTTGTTTTTACTTCTTGCGAAACAACTAAAACTTCGCAAACAAATCAAACAACTACTTCTAACTCCAGAATGATTTCTCTTCCGGTTCCGAAAAGAGCTCCGGGACAGACAGATGTTATCAACCTCACCAATCCTAAGATGGATGTAGTTAGAGTTGGTTTCATTGGCTTAGGTATGCGCGGACCGGGTGCTGTGGAAAGATTTACACATATACCGGGTACTGAAATTAAAGCACTTTGCGACGTAGTTCCTGCCAATACAGCTAAAACACAAAAAATTCTTGAAAAAGCAGGCAAGCCTAAAGCTACAGAATACAACGGTTCTTTAGATGCATGGAAACAATTGTGCGACAGACCTGATATTGATTTGGTTTACATTGCAACCGACTGGAAACACCACGTGCCAATGGCATTGTATGCTATGGAAAAAGGAAAACACGTAGCTATTGAAGTGCCGGCTGCTATGAATATGAAAGACATCTGGGCTTTGATTGATATGTCTGAAAAAACCCGCAAACATTGTATGATGCTTGAAAACTGTGTGTACGATTTCTTTGAAATTACCACATTAAATATGGCTCAGCAAGGTTTATTCGGCGAAGTTTTACATGGTGAAGGTGCATACATTCACAATCTGGAAGATTTCTGGGGAGCTTACTGGGAAAACTGGAGATTAGAATATAACAAAGAACACAAAGGAGATGTATATCCTACCCACGGCATAGGACCTGTTTGTCAGGTTATGAATATTCACAGAGGAGATAAAATGAATTATCTTGTTTCTATGGATACTAAAGCTGTTGGCGGACCAAATGCATGGAAAAAAATGTTTGGTCAGGAACCCGAATCATTTGCAAACGGAGACCACACTATGACTATGATCCGTACTGAAAAAGGTAAAACTATGCAAATTCAGCACGATGTGGTATCCCCAAGACCTTACTCACGTATGTATCAAATTTCAGGAACCAACGGTTTTGCTAATAAATACCTGAAAGAAGGTTATCTGTTAAGACCTACAGAAGATAACAAAACTGCTGTTACTAACCACGAAAATTTAAATGCACATAGTTTTGTTTCTGAGGATGTAAAAAAACAATTGATGGAAAAATATAAACCACGCATTCTGAAAGAAATTGAAGAAACAGCTAAAAAAGTCGGCGGACACGGTGGTATGGATTATATCATGGATTACAGACTTATCTATTGTATGAGAAATGGTCTTCCATTAGATATGGATGTATATGATATGGCGGAATGGTCATGCTTAACAGAGTTAACTGCAATTTCTATTGAGAACGGAAGTGCACCAGTAGAAATTCCTGACTTTACAAGAGGCGGCTGGCAAAAAGTAAATGGCTATAAATTCCATTTTGCTGACTAAGATTATTAAACTAAAACACCTATACACGAAGCAGTCTTTTCTAAGGCTGCTTTTTTTGTTGATAAACAGATAGGTAATTAAAAATTGCAAATTATAAATTACAGATTGCAAATTATCACATTGTCAAATTACCAAATTCCACATTGTCACATTAACACATTATCACATTAAAATTGTAATTTTGCGCATCAATATTAAGTTATAAAATTACTGAATGAGCGCAGACTTAGAAGAAATAATCCTGATTGAAGAGTTTGAGCGCCTTTGGAATGAAGGCGATAAGCTTAAAATCAAAGATTTTTTAGACGATCAGAATATCAGCGATGTAGTAGAAATTGCTGAACAATTTCCTGAGCATATCAGCGAAATCATTCGTCTTATGTCTATACACCGCTCTGCCAGTGTGTTTAAGATGCTTGATTTTGCTGAACAGAAAGAAGTCATTCAGGAATTACCGCCAATTAAAACAGCTGAACTACTGAATGAATTACCTCCGGATGACCGTGTAGATTTTCTGGAAGATTTACCCAAAAAAGCGTTGCGTGATTTATTGAAACTGATGCGTTACGATGAGGTGCGTATTACCCTGCGCATGCTTGGCTATCCCGAAGAAAGTGTGGGGCGTTTAATGACGCCTGATTATGTATGGGTACATCCGGATTACACCGTTGAAAGAGTTTTTGAAACTATCAGAAAAGTTGCCCGAAACTCCGAAACAATTGATGTGATATATGTTGTTGATAAAAACGGAGAGCTGGTTGATGACTTCAGAATCAGAGATTTGATACTTGCAGCACCGGGCACTAAGGTAGAAGATTTCACTGATGGGAGAATTATTTCCCTGAATGTTAATGATGATCAGGAACAAGCAGGAGAAGTGTTCAGAATGAATAACCGTGTGGCTTTGCCGGTAACAGATGATAATAATATTTTGTTGGGAATTGTTACCATTGATGATATCCTTTGGGTAACGAGTGAAGAGTTTAGTGAAGACATGCAGAAAGTGGGTGGTACCGAAGCGTTGGACGAGCCTTATTTAGACACACCATTTTTTGAGTTGATAAAAAAACGTGTGGTCTGGCTGATTGTTTTATTTCTTGGCGGATTGCTTACAGCATCTGCCATGTCTTATTTTGAAGACGAAATTTCCAAAGCTACTGTATTAGCCATTTTCCTGCCGCTGATTATTGCAAGTGGCGGAAACAGTGGTTCTCAGGCATCAACCTTAATTATTCAGGCAATGGCTGTGGGCGATGTTTCTTTGAATGACTGGTGGCGTGTAATGCGCAGAGAAATATTGAGTGGTCTTACGCTTGGTGCGATATTAGGTGTAATAGCTTTTTTCAGAATTGCCATTGCACATTTCTTAATGGCGCAGGGAATTATCCCTGATGATTACGGCGAACACTGGATGCTGATAGCCTTGGTGGTAGGCTTTTCAATTGTTTGGGTAGTTTTGTGGGGATCGGTTACAGGTTCTATGCTTCCTTTGCTTTTAAAAAGATTCGGTGCTGACCCTGCTGTTTCTTCTGCACCTTTTGTATCAACGCTGGTAGACGTTACAGGAATTATTATTTATTTCTCTACGGCATATATGTTTTTAAAAGGAACATTGCTGTAATTTTTTCAATCAATTTTTTTCATAAATGCAAATAAGAGTATTTGTTACAGGCGGCACATTCGACAAAGAATATAATGAACTTACAGGTGAATTATATTTTAATGATACGCATATGCACGACCTGCTTGATTTGGGCAGAAGCCGTTTAGATGTGGAGATAAGAACGTTGATGATGGTTGATAGTCTTAAAATGACTGACAGCGACAGACAACTCATAGCCAGTCAGTGCAAAAGCTGTGAAGAAAATAAAATTGTTATCACACATGGTACAGATACCATGTCAGTGACCGCACAATATCTGGCTAAAGAAAACATCAATAAAACCATTGTACTTACCGGAGCTATGATTCCTATTAAGTTTGGCAGCTCTGATGGCTTGTTTAACCTCGGCAGTGCTTTTGCTTTTGTACAAACCTTGCCTCCCGGAATTTATGTAGCTATGAACGGAAGATATTTCAACTGGAATAATGTGGTAAAAAATAAACAGACAGGAGTGTTTGAAGAAATAAAATGAATTGAAAATAAGAAAATACAAATTGCAAATTAGAAAATGAATTCTGTAAAAAGATTTGAAGATTTACAGGTTTGGAAAGAATCCATAGAATTGAGTATTACAATTTATCAAAATACTTTATCCGAAAAATTAAATAAAGATTTTGTACTCAGAGAACAAATAAGAAAATCTGCCATTTCTATTCCATCTAATATTGCCGACGGATTTGAAAGAGATTCAAAAAATCAATTTATATATTTTCTGCAAATAGCTAAAGGCTCAAGCGGAGAATTAAGAACACAATTAAAGATAGCAGAATCATTAAGATACATTACCTTGGAGCAGTATAATTTATTAAATGAAAAATGTTTATCAATCAGTAAACAACTTTCGGGATTTATAAATTATTTAAAAAAATACCAATCTAAATAATCTGTAATCTGTAATCTGCAATTTACAATTTACAATTTACAATTTGAAATTAAAAAAATAAAATCTTGAAGACAGTAGCTTTTCATACATTAGGATGCAAATTAAATTATTCTGAAACCTCTACCCTTTCCAGAATGCTGGAGGCTGACGGGTTTGAGAAAAAAGAGTTTGATGATCTGGCTGATGTGTATGTAATCAATACATGTTCTGTAACAGATAATGCCGATAAGGAATGCAGACAAATAGTACGACGTATTCAAAGAAAATCGCCTGAGAGTTTAGTGGTAATTACAGGTTGCTATGCCCAACTAAAACCTAAAGAAATCGCAGAAATTCCGGGCGTGGATTTAGTTTTGGGTGCAGCTGAAAAATTTAATATATCCAAACATTTAAAAGAACTTGCCAAAGGCGATTCTGCAAAAATTTCCAGCTGTGAGATTGAAGAAGTGAGTGGCTTCAACGCCTCTTATTCCCTTAACGACCGCACACGTACTTTCTTAAAAGTGCAGGATGGCTGCGATTATACCTGCGCATTTTGCACCATTCCTATGGCAAGAGGAAAAAGCAGAAGCGATAGTATTGAAAATGTAATTGCCAACGTGCATATACTTGCATCTGACGATAATGTAAAAGAGGTTGTCCTTACGGGTGTGAATCTCGGAGACTTTGGAAAAGGTCCGGATGGAAATAAAAAAACAGAAGAAAGCTTTTTGGAATTAATCAAACAGCTCGATGAAATTGAAGGCATTGAGCGTTACAGAATTTCTTCTATTGAACCAAATCTGCTTACAGATGAAATCATAGAGTTTGTTGCACAAAGCAAACGGTTTATGCCGCATTTTCATATTCCTCTGCAAAGCGGCAGCGATAAAATTCTGGGGTTAATGCGCCGAAGATACAAACGAGATGTATACGAAAGCCGTGTACAAAAAATAAAAGAACTCATGCCTCATTGTGCTATTGGTGTGGATGTAATTGTTGGCTTTCCTGAAGAAACTGATGCAGACTTTGAAGATACCAGAACATTCCTCGCAAACCTTGATGTTTCTTACTTTCACGTGTTTACTTATTCAGAGCGACCTAATACGAAGGCGCTTGAATTTACCCATATTGTTCCGGTTAATATTCGTCACGAAAGAAACAAAATATTGCGCAATCTGTCTTATAAAAAAATGCAGCTTTTCACGCATCAGTTTGAAGGAACTGTCAGAAAAGTTTTGTTTGAAGATCATAACAAAAACGGTATGATGGAAGGTTATACGGATAATTATATTCGTGTAAGTGTACCTTATAAACAAGAATGTGTAAACGAGATTATGGACTGGAAGATTTGAAGAACTCACCTACAACCTTGTCAAGGTTTAAAACCTTGACAAGGTTGTAGATGCTTATGAGTTACTATTTATAAAAATCCTGTAAAATGAAAATTAAATTAAGTAAAGAGTTTAAAAAATTAATCACATTATATATTCTTTCTTTTTTCGGATTTCATCTTATTTATTCTTTATTAAATTGGTGGTTAACAGAGCATCTATAGAT
>JAEWWO010000161.1 GCA_023396345.1 Bacteroidota bacterium | reverse complement strand
TGGAAACGACAGTTCTGTAAACACACAGCGTTACAAAGGTTTGGGTGAAATGAACGCAGAACAATTATGGGAAACTACCATGGATCCTGCTACCAGAAGCTTGAAAAAAGTAACTATAGAAAGTGCAGCAGAAGCAGATAGTGTATTCAGCATGCTCATGGGTGATGAAGTACCACCACGCAGAGAGTTTATTGAAAAGAATGCAAAGTATGCTAAAATTGATGTGTAAAGAATCAAAGAAAATTTATAATAAAAAATGCGTCTTTCAGGGACGCATTTTTGTTTTGAATAAAAGAATGCGCCATATGACGCATTCCTACTTCCTTAGGATGACAGAAAAGAAACATTCTCCACTTTCTATTTTCCATTTTCAAATTACCAAATTATCACATTGTCGAATTATCAACTATTCTCTCTCTAAATTCACCAGCCACAATCCATCCTGCTGAATTACAGTAACACTGTCTTTTTGCTTGTCGAATGAATTTTGAAAATATATCACCGATTCTTTATCACTGATATTATTTTCTCTTTCAATAATAATACTGGCTTTTCTGTAATTCTGACGCTGTATATCGTTGAACTGATAATAATGCTGTTTTAATTTATCGAGCTGCGCTTTATTATTTTGAGACTTTAGCAGATAGGCTTCTGATTTTTTAAATTCACCTTTCAACGTACCGTCAACATATTCTCTTGCAGCATCCAGTGCGTTTTCAGCCGGAGGAAATTCTTCTGATGTATTGCAGGATATGAATGCAATTATCAGCAATAAATTTATTAGAATAATCTTCATGGAACAAAAGTAAACATTTTAGCAGCAATTAAATATTTTTGTACAAAACATAGTCTTGGATATATCGCAAAAAACCATACTCATTAAACAACTGGCTTCAAAGTCAGGTTTTGATTATTGTGGTATAGCCAAAGCTGAAAAACTGGATGATGATGCCAGACGTCTGGAAAAATGGCTGCATGATCAAAGACATGGTACCATGCACTACATGGAAAGATATTTTGATATGCGTACTGATCCAAGATTATTAGTGCCCGGTACAAAATCTGTTATTATCTTATTAAAAAATTATTATCCTCAAGAACGCCAGAACCCTGATGCACCAAAGGTTTCAAAGTATGCTTATGCAAATGATTATCATGATATAATCAGAAAAGATTTGCATGTTTTTTTTGATGAAATAAAAAATCATCTTGGTGATATACAGGGACGCGGATTTGTTGACAGTGCGCCGGTACTGGAAAGAAGCTGGGCACAAAAAAGCGGACTGGGCTGGGTAGGAAAAAATGGTATGTTGATTAATAAACAATCCGGTTCATTTTATTTTATAGCTACACTTATGGTGGATATTGAGTTACAGTACGATGACCAGATGGCAAAAGATTATTGCGGTACATGTACAAAATGTATAGACCACTGCCCTACCGACGCTATTCTGCCTGAAAAAGTAATCGATGCAAAAAAATGTATCAGCTATTTTACTATTGAATTAAAGGATAATATTATTCCCCAAGAAATGAAAGGGAAGTTTAATAACTGGATGTTCGGCTGTGATATCTGCAATGATGTTTGTCCCTGGAATCGTTTTGCTACCACACATAATGATGAAAGATTTTCACCGCTTAGGGAAATAATTGACTTCTCCCATAAAGACTGGCTGGAATTGACGGAAGAAAACTTCAGGAAAATATTTAAACATTCTCCGCTGAAACGCAGTAAATACGAGGGTATTATGCGCAATCTTAAATTCCTGCAAATCAGCGATGAAAAAAGTTGATTTTTTTATAGAACAAATGATTTGAAATAATATAGCAAATCATAGCAGAAAATACACCAATCAAGGCTCCTGCCAGCACATCATCCAGAAAATGTGATGCTACATAAATCCTTGAATAACCCACCAAGAAAGCCAGCAGTATCCAGACTATATTCCATTTACTTTTAGGAAAAAAAAGAAGTATTACAGTCAGCAAAGCAAACGCAGTTGCAGAATGACCGGAAGGAAACGTATTATTACCCCAGTTCGTTACTTCCAGTGTATGTATCGGCGTACCAACTACATCCTGAAAATATCTTGAAGGTCGTGGATGTGGCATTAAATTCTTTCCTATCTGAGCAAATAATCCCGACACTAAAAAGCTGAAAACTATATTAACTGCAAATCTTCTGAATCTGAAAAGAAAAAAAATAACAGCTACACCAATAGCAAATAATCCATCACCAACATGTGTGAACTTTGAAAAGAATGCATCCAGTGAAGGAGTATGGATTTGAGTAAGCTGTAAAAAAGAATCGTAAGTACCATAGATAAGTAAATACACAAAGCCTGACAACCAGATAAGACCAATGATTATCCAGTAAATCGTTGATTGTTTAGCAGCATTTTCAAAACTTACTACGGGTACTATTCTATTCATAATTGTTGCAAAAATATACTTTAGGCTGTAATAAAAAAAGCCTGTTCTATTGAAGAGAACAGACTTTGAAAATAATGTATTGTTCTAAATTTTATTCAGCAATTTTTTCTTCATTCTGATTACGTTGCAGCAAATATCTGTAGATAATACCTCCGACTAAACCGCCCAGTATAGGTGCAACCCAGAACAGCCACAATTGTTGCACAGCAACGCCACCCACAAACAATGCCTGAGATGTAGAACGTGCAGGGTTTACGGATGTGTTGGTAATAGGAATAGAAATTAAATGAATTAAGGTAAGTGCCAAACCAATGGCTATGCCTGCAAACTGACCATTTGCCCATTTGTCTGTTGCGCCTAAAATTACAATAAGGAAAAAGGCGGTTAATACAAACTCTGCTAAGAAAGCAGCCAGCATACTATAGCTCCTTTCCTGGTAGCCGGGCATTTCATAAAAGTTGGTAGCGAAAGCTCCCGGACCTTCTGTAGAAAAAGCACCCGCACCATTTAATATTAAATATAAAACTCCCGCTGCAGCAATAGCACCAACGCATTGTGCAATAATATAGGGAACTAAGTCTTTTGCATTCATTCTTCCGCCGGCAAGCAAACCCACAGAAACAGCCGGATTAAAGTGCCCGCCCGATATGTGACCCACTGCATAAGCCATTGTCAACACCGTCAATCCAAAGGCAAGAGCAACACCAAGCACTCCTATATTACCTGCTGCAAATACTGCACTACCGCAACCGCCTAATACCAACCAGAATGTTCCGAAAAATTCTGCAAATAATTTTTTCATAATAATATTGTTTTAGTGAATAAGTTATGAAGTTCGTAAATATTTATTTTTCAAAAAAAAATTATTTACTTATTCTTTTATAATTCATTAATAACAATTATATAATATAGTTCTGCGGAGATTTACTTGAGAAGATTTTTAATTTCGTTCAGCTTCATTAATGCTTCAACAGGAGTCAGTCGGTTAATGTCTAAATTATTCAATTTCTCTCTTATGTCTTCAAAGATATCTGTTTGTGCATCAAATATGGATAATTGAATTTCGGGATTTTTTACGTTTTTAATATTCTTTTTTAAATCATTTACTTTAGCAGTAGTGTCGCCCAGTTCATCGGTACGACTGTCTTCCAACTGCACAAG
>JAEWWO010000138.1 GCA_023396345.1 Bacteroidota bacterium | reverse complement strand
TTTGTAATTTCATGTAATACTCCCATTTTCTAATTTTTTAATCAATTATGTATGTCAAACAGAAGAACGTTCATTAAGACCTCAGCATTGGCATCTGCCGGGGTAGTATTTACCGGTTTAAAAGCCTCTTCCTATTCACAGGTAATAGGCTCGTCTAAAAAAATAAATCTTGCTTGTGTAGGTATTGGCAATAGAGGAGAAGAAGTAATTAGTGAGTTGTATAAAACAGGCTTGGCAAATATTATAGCACTTTGCGATGTAGATTTAGGGGCTAAACATACACAAGGTACGCTTAGTAAATTTCCCGATGCAAAAAAATTCAAGGATTTCAGAGAGATGTTTGATAAGGCATCAAAGGATTTTGATGCAGTTGCTGTAATGACGCCTGACCATTCTCATTTTCCTG
This sequence comes from Bacteroidota bacterium, assembly GCA_023396345.1. Lineage (GTDB taxonomy): Bacteria > Bacteroidota > Bacteroidia > Chitinophagales > Chitinophagaceae > Haoranjiania. Next base: position 2,440 of record JAEWWO010000138.1, on the reverse strand, counting down.
TATGTATGGCAGCCATAAAAGCCGGAAAACATATTTTTGTTGAAAAGCCTTTAAGCCGCACGTTTCTGGAATCAGAACTATTAATGCAGGCTGCTGTGAAAAATAAAAACATAGTTACACAAATGGGTAATCAGGGACACTCAGAAGCTAACTATTTTCAGTTTAAAGCATGGAAAGAAGCCGGAATTATAAAAGACGTTACTTCTGTAAATGCGCACATGAATAATCCAAGAAGATGGCATACCTGGGATCCTAATATGAAAAGATATCCTGTTGAAGAGCCTATTCCGCATACTCTAGACTGGGATGCGTGGTTAAGCGCAGTAGAATATCACGATTATAATAAAGATTATCATTATGGACAATGGCGTTGCTGGTTCGACTTTGGTATGGGTGCTTTAGGCGACTGGGGAGCACATATTCTGGATACCGTACATGAATTTTTGGATTTAGGATTACCGGAAGAAGTAAATCCTTTAAAGCTGGAAGGGCACAACGACTTTTTCTTCCCAATGTCTTCAACTATTTTATTTAAGTTTCCAAGAAGAAGAGAAATGCCGCCTGTAGACATTACCTGGTACGATGGCGTTAATAATTTACCTCCACTTCCTAAGGGGTACGGTACATCAGAGATAGACCCTAATATACCAAAGGTAGCCGGTGCTGATATACAAAAATTGCAGGTAAATCCCGGAAAAGAAATTTACAGCAAAAATTTAATTTTTAAAGGCGGTTCTCACGGTAGTACACTTTCTATTATACCCGATGAAAAAGGTAAAGCAATGGCAGCCAAGTTGCCGGATGTGCCTGAAAGTCCTTCTAATCACTATGCCAATTTCTTACGCGCATGTCAGGGCATAGAAAAAGCACGTTCTCCTTTTGAAATTGCAGCACCGCTAAGTCAGGTATTCTGTCTGGGAGTGATTACGCAAAAACTCAACAGAAAAATTAAATTTGACAGAGCTACAAAACAAATCATTAGCGATCCTATTGCTAATGCAATGCTGGCTGGTGCTCCGCCAAGAAAAGAATGGAACGAATTTTATAAATTTTAAAAAAGCAATAAATAATTAAAAAAATAATGAGAAATATAAAATATACCTTGTTGCTGCTTATTGTGCTAAGTTGCACAATGCCGGCACAGGCACAAAAATGGGTAAATTTATTTAATGGAAAAAATTTAAATGGCTGGACAAAACTCAATGGTACTGCCGACTACAAAGTAGAGAACAATACAATTGTTGGAATTTCAAAAGTAGGAACACCCAACACTTTTTTAGCTACTGACAAAAAATATAAAGACTTTATTCTTGAGTTTGATTTTAAAGTTGACGATGGATTAAATTCCGGTGTTCAGTTCAGAAGTAACAGTTTGCCAACATATAACAAAGGCGTTGTGCACGGCTATCAGTTTGAAATAGATCCTTCCCAAAGAGGATGGACAGGAGGCATATACGATGAGTCGCGTAGAGGATGGTTATATCCAATGGCTTATAATCCTTCAGCAAAAACAGCTTTTAAAAACAATCAGTGGAACAAAGCAAGAATTGAAGCTATTGGAAATTCTATACGCACATGGGTTAACGGCGTGCCGGCATCTGATTTACTGGACGATAAGACCGGTGAAGGCTTCATAGCATTACAAGTACATTCTATTAATGATAATAATCTTGCAGGGAAAACAGTAGCATGGAGAAATATACGTATTCTCACAGATGACCTGCAAACACACGCGTCTCTGCAAAACGACTGCGGCAAACAAATAAATGCCATATCCAATACTATTTCTCCGCGTGAGCAAAAAGAAGGCTGGCGTTTGCTTTGGGATGGCAAAACAACCAATGGCTGGCGTGGCGCCAAGTTGGACGATTTTCCTACAAAAGGCTGGACTATCAACGATGGTGTTTTAAAAGTTGAAAAATCTACCGGTGGAGAATCTACCAATGGAGGAGATATCATTACCACACGCTTGTATAAAAACTTTATTCTTAAGGTTGATTTTAAAATTACCGAAGGTGCAAACAGTGGTATTAAATATTTTGTAGACCCCACACTAAACAAAGGACAAGGCTCTGCCATAGGTTGCGAATTTCAGATTTTAGACGATACAAAACATCCTGATGCTAAACTGGGTGTAAACGGAAATAGAACATTAGGTTCACTATACGATTTAATTCCTGCAAGAAGCGACAAGCCTTTTAGAAGCGGATTTTTTAATACAGCAATGATTGTAGTAAAAGACAATCATGTGGAACATTGGCTTAACGGCGAAAAAATTGTAGAATACGAGCGAAACAATCAAATGTGGGATGCCTTGGTAGATTACAGTAAATACAAAGACTGGCCGGATTTTGGAAACTACGAGCAAGGATATATTCTTTTGCAGGATCATGGCGATGAAGTATTATTTCAGAATATAAAAATTAAAGAATTATAGTTT
>JAEWWO010000021.1 GCA_023396345.1 Bacteroidota bacterium | reverse complement strand
ACCATTCCTGTAGGCCAGTACATGATAAAATATGATTATTCTTCTCCCGATTCTAAAGATACTATCAAAACAGAGGGTGCTACGCTCGGAGAAATTTTTGCAAAATCAATTTATAGACCGTTAAATGTAAATGCCATAACACCTGTTAAAGTAAGTGCTTTCAATTTAAAAGCAAACAACAACTCAACAGTTACGCTTGAATGGAAAACATCTTTTGAAGACAATACAGCAGGTTTTGAAATTGAAAGAAGCAATAACAATGCGCAATTCTTCACTATTGGCACAATAAAAGCGAAAAACCTTTCAGCAGGAAGCAGCTACCAATTTACAGATAATGCTCCGCTAAACGGAGAAAACTTTTATCGTTTAAAAAGTATTGACCTAAATAATAATATATCTTTGTTTGAAGTAAAAAGCATAATTATAAATGATGTAGCTTCTCAAATAAAATTATATCCCAATCCGGCAAAATCTGTTATTAATATTGTAAGTAAAGAAGCGCAACCATACTTTATTTATGATACAAATGGAAGATTGGTATTAAACGGTACAACCAATAGAAATACTATTACACAAATTAATATAGCTCATTTAGCAGCCGGTATTTATTTTATTAAAACAAATGGTGCAACTACAAAAGTTGTTGTAACGCACTAAACATTTCTGCACACAATTATTTAAAGAGGATTATCTGAATTTTCATTTTGAAAATTCAGATAATCCTCTTACCTTTGCAGCCCCAAATAGTTCTTTATAGGAATATGTTGTTGGGAGTGTAGCCTTAGGCTACACGTTATCACCAAAAAATTAATTTAAAATGGCAAAAGAAATCTCAGGTTTCGTAAAGTTGCAGGTAAAAGGCGGTCAAGCCAATCCTGCTCCGCCTGTAGGTCCTGCTTTAGGTTCTAAAGGTGTGAATATCATGGAGTTCTGTAAACAATTCAATGCAAGAACCCAGGATAAGCCCGGAAAAGTATTACCGGTAGTTATTACAGTTTATTCTGATAAGTCTTTCGACTTCGTCATCAAAACTGCTCCGGCCTCTGTACAGTTAATGGAGGTTGCAAAAGTTCAAAAAGGTTCTAAGGAAAGCAATCGTAACAAAGTAGGTAAAGTTACCTGGGAACAGGTAGAGGCAATTGCAAAAGACAAAATGCCCGATCTTAACTGCTTTACTGTAGAAAGCGCAATGAAAATGGTAGCCGGTACAGCCCGTAGCTTAGGGATTACTGTAGAAGGTACCGCTCCTTGGGAAAACTAACATTAATCCTTAAAACTAATTTGAGATGGCAAAAATTTCGAAAAAAAGAAAAGCTGCAGAAGCTAAAATAGATAAAAACAAATTGTACACGCTATCAGAAGCATCTTCTTTGGTAAAAGAAATAAACACTACCAAATTCGACAGCTCTGTAGACCTTCACGTACGTCTGGGTGTTGACCCAAGAAAAGCAGACCAGCAGGTGCGCGGTACTGTTACACTTCCTCACGGAACCGGTAAAACCAAAAAAGTTTTGGTTTTATGTACTCCCGATAAAGAAGCAGAAGCACAGGGTGCCGGTGCCGACTTTGTTGGATTAGATGAATTTATTACAAAAATAGATGGCGGTTGGACCGATTTTGATGTAATCATTGCAACTCCTTCTGTAATGCCTAAAATAGGCAGACTGGGTAAAGTATTAGGACCAAGAAACCTGATGCCCAACCCTAAAACAGGAACTGTTACAAACGATGTGGCAGCGGCTGTAAACGAAGTTAAAGGTGGTAAAATTGCCTTTAAAGTTGACAAAGCCGGTATTGTACACGCATCAATCGGAAGAGTTTCATTTACTCCGGAAAAAATTGCAGAAAACAGTCAGGAACTTATCAATGCTTTGATAAAATTAAAACCTACTGCAGCTAAGGGTACTTATGTAAAAAGCGTAAGTGTTGCCAGCACAATGAGTCCGGGTATTTCTGTAGACACCAAATCTGTTCAACACTAAAATTTTTGAGAAATGACTAAAGAACAAAAAAATGAAGTGATAGAACTTTTGAAAGAAAAGTTCAACCAATATAATACGTTTTACCTTACTGATACCGAATCTCTTTCTGTTGATCAGGTTGGCGCACTACGTCGTGCCTGCTTCGATAAGGAAGTAGAAATGAAGGTGGCAAAAAACACCCTGATTAAAAAAGCTTTGGAATCTATTGATGAAGAAAGATTCAGCGGTGTGTTTGACTCTTTGCACAACGTAACTGCTTTAATGTTTTCTAACAATGCTAAGAATCCGGCAATTATCATCAGCGATTTCCGTAAAGAAAAAGGTGAAAGACCCGTTTTAAAAGCGGCATTTGTTGACGGTAGCGTGTATGTAGGCGACGAGCAATTGAAAACACTTAAAACGCTTAAAGGTAAAGAGGAACTTATTGGAGAAATCATTACTTTACTTCAATCTCCTGCCAAAAATGTTATCAGCGGCTTAAACGCAGGCAACAAACTGGCAAGTTTGATAAAAGCACTGGAAGAAAAAGCACAAGCTTAATCATAGACTTATTTTCTGAACATAACAGAAAAAACCTAATCCTTCGGGTATAAGTGAAGGAAAAATTTCATTAACCATCCGCCGGAGCTAACGACAATGAAGGCGGTTTTTAAAAAAGTAAAAAAAATGGCAGACTTAAAACAATTTGCTGAGCAGTTAGTAAACCTGACTGTGAAGGAAGTAAACGAACTTGCTCAAATCCTTAAAGACGAGTACGGAATTGAGCCGGCAGCAGCAGCAGTAGCTGTAGCAGCAGGACCAGCAGCCGGCGGTGGCGCAGCAGCTGAAGAAAAAACATCTTTTGACGTAATCCTTACAAGCGGTGGCGCATCTAAATTAGGTGTAGTTAAAGTTGTTAAAGACTTAACCGGTCTTGGATTGAAAGAAGCAAAAGAATTAGTTGACGGTGCACCAAAACCAATTAAAGAAGGTGTTGCTAAAGCAGAAGCAGAAGAAATTGCTGCTAAACTGAAAGAAGCAGGTGCTGAAGTTGAAGTTAAATAATTTCGCTTGGCTTTTATTTAGTAAACTATTTTAAAAAAATGGTTTATTCCGATATTCAAAGAAATAGCTGTATCCTTACAGCTATTTTTTTATTCTATATCATTTAAAAAAGAAACAAGATTTACATCGGTTTCTATACCCAGCTTTTTCCTTAATCTGTACCTGGCAACCTCTACGCCTTTTAATGAAATATTTAAAATCTGTGCAATCTCTTTTGAAGAAAGATTGATTTTTAAATAAGCGCAAATTTTTAAGTCGGCAGGCGAAAGATTGGGATATTTTTCTTTCATATTTTTAAGAAAATTATTGTGCACATCATCAAAATGAATAGAAAATTGCTCCCAGTCGTTGTTTTGTTTTTCTGCCTCTTCTATTTGTTTTATTACTTTATGAAAACTCTTTTTTTGGTCTCTGTCTGTTATTTTCTTTGACGCATCGCCAATATCTTCTTTTAGTTTGGTAAGCAACCTGCCTCTTTTATAATGATTCATGGTAATGGTTGCCAGCTCCTTATTTTTATACCTTATTTCTGTTTCAAGATTTTGATTTTTCAGATTGATGATTTCTCTTTCGTTATGCTCAATCTCTAAATCGTGCAGATATTTTTGTTGCTGCTGTTCTTTTTCAAAGCGCTCTTTTTGTTTTACAATTTTTCTGTTCATAAATTTTACAAAAAGAAAAATAGACATCATTATAAACAAAGCATAAAACAATTTTGCAAGATTGGTCTGATACCAGAAGGGCTTAATGTAAAACGTATAAAGAAGCTCTGAAGATTCATTGCCAAAATTATCTTTAGCCTTTACTTTAAAGGTGTATTTTCCATGTGGTAAGTTGGTATAGTCTTTATTGTTTTTTAAAGATAAAACAGACCATTCTTCATCAAACCCTTCTAATTTGTACGTATACAAAGTATTGTTGTCAATAAAATTGTCTGCTATAAACTCAAAACGGACAGAACTGCTTTTGGGCGACAGATGCACAATACTTTCTTCAGGTTGTACTGCACTTATTTTATTGTATTTGTTTACAAAGTAACCGTTATGTATAACAGAATCTCTTCCGCGTGCAGTCATCACAATCCTATTGAAACTTACATTCAGTGCTCTGGGCGATGCATTGTATTTTTCTAAATTTAAATGTATTACTCCCGAGTTGGAACCCATGAATATATTTTTATCGTTAAGCGGATAAAAATGATAAAATCCTCCCACCAGTTTTCCTCTCAGCTCATTAAAGTATATTATATTGTTTTTTTTCATATCGAGCATTCCGGGAAGTTCATTGGATACAAACCATATTCTGCCTGCATCATCTTGTTTCATATAGGCTACCGGTGCACTCCCGATTGTATTCGCAAACTTATTGTGCCATACAAATTCCTGTTTATTATCATCAAATTTATATATACCTTCTTCTGTGGCAAATACAATTTCATTGTCTACTTTATAAACAAAATTGTTTAAGTCGGTTGGCAGCCCGTCTTTAGATGTAAATAAATTTGAGGACTGCACCGTTGTAAAATCGGGAGACATTTTCATCCTGTAAATTCCCCTGTAGGGATGCGATGCCCATATGATTCCGTTTGCAACATCAACCTCCAGAAAGCGCAGCGATTCCACATTTTTGCTGAATGAATTTACTATAGAAATTCCGTAATTGTTTTCTGTCAGGAAATACAATCCGTTATATGTGCCCAAGACTGTGTTCTTGCTGTTTGGAAGTTTTCTGTAAATCCAGGCTCCGGGTGTTTGGTACTTAATCAGACTTTTCTCACGTATCTCAACAGCTCCTTCGTGATGACCCATCATCAACTTATTGTCCACTGTATCAATACTCCACACCTGACCTTCGGTTTGCGGTACTTTTATAAAACTATTTTTTGAGTAACTCAGGTCTTCTGTAGGTGGCAGCGTAAGCTTTGTTGCATATAATCCGTCAGAAGCTCCAACGTATAAATTTCCGCCGTATACATGCACAGCATAGCTTGCCATGCGGTTTTCAGAAACCGGATATATGGTCTGAATAGCAGAATTTGTATTGATTAAACTTACTCCGTCGTCCAGCCCTGCCCACAGATTTTTATCTTTATCTAAAAATAGAGAGAGAATAATGTTGTTGGTAAGCCCGTTATCTGTAGCAATTTGACCAACGGACCTTCCGTGCTTGTCAATCATAAAAATTCCGTTTGCAACAGTTCCCAGCGCAATAGTATTATCATTTATTTTTACGGCAGAGTATATTTGTGATGCCGTAATTTTTTTATCTACAGGAAAATGACTTGTTTTATTATCAGCATATAAAAACAACCCATTTTTTAGCGTTAACAACAATAATGTGTCCTTTCCGTAATCTATAATTTCCGTTATATTAATTTGTTTTAAGGATGATGGCAGGCTTGTAAATTTACCTTTATTATAATAGAACAATCCGTCGTAATAATCATAAGCATATAAACGATTATTTACTTCTGTAAGGTTAGACCAGAATCCCTGTTCCCCATTCACATGTATATGAAATTTATTATCTCTGTATTCAAAAATTTTGCGGGATGTTCTGTAAAAGATTGTATCGCCCAGAGCGGTGATGCTCCATACATCGCCGAATGTACGATGCTCTTCCGGAAGCCGTATGCTCTCCTCATGAAAACCCAGACTACCGTTTTTATCAGGAAAGAAAAAACCAAATATATCTTGACCGCCCACATATATTCTGCCGTTTTTATGAACATATACCGATCTTACAATTGTTTTATTAGGCAGTCCGTATATTTTCCACTCTTTGGCGTTGTAAGCAGCCAGTCCCCCATTATTGGCAATATATATTACTCCTAAGCTGTCTTGTGTGATATTCCAGTTTTGTGTTCCCGCCTGCATTTGCTCATGAGAGAAGTTGATAATCTTAGGAATTCCAATCGTCCTTTGTCCTGAAAGAGGCAAGGATAGTAAAAACGTTACCGTAAAGAATAAAAGCGACCTTATAGTCATTTATTTTATAAATTTTAAAATAAAATTAATACTATTTTTTCTACAAACACCTTGTTATGTTTTAACTGATTGATAATCAATAAAAAATTTTTTATTTGTAGTGTTATTGTAGTGTTAACGAAACTATATACAATCGTTAGTTATATGTACTTTTGGAGTATTAAAGCATTTATTTTTTTACAAATAAACCCAACAATATGTTTTATAAGTTTTCGATAAAAAAAATAATACAGTTTGTTCTTGTGGGATGTTTACTGATTTTTATTAGTCAAACTTCCTTCGCACAAAACATCAGAACAATTAATGGTACTGTTCTTAATGAGTCGGGAGAACCACTTAGCCAGGCTTCCATTAAGATAGTAAATTCTACCGCAGGCACCTATACCGATGAAAACGGTCGGTTTAGTATATCTGCTTCTCCAAGCGATGTACTCGAAATTTCTTATGTAGAATACAATACTGCAACTGTTACTGTGGGAACTCAGTCGGATATCAGCGTAACGCTCACTCCCGCAGCCACTACGGATTTAGAAGAAGTGGTTGTAATTGGTTATGGTACACAAAAAATAACCAATATTTCCGGAGCTATTTCCACAATCAAAAGTGCTGATATTGAAAAGTTAAGACCAGTACGACCCGAAGAAGCCTTACAGGGAAGAGCTGCGGGAGTTAATATAATTCAATCCGGAACACCCGGTTCTAAACCCACCGTATTGGTAAGAGGTATTCCTTCTTTTTCAGGAACCGACCCGGTTGTAATTGTTGATGGTATACCTCAGTCTCTGAATGACTTTAACTCAATAAACGCACAGGACATAGAAAGCATTAACGTGCTGAAAGATGCAGCCACAACTGCTATTTACGGAGTAAAAGGTGGAAATGGTGTAATTGTAGTTACTACCAAATCAGGAAGAAAATCTCTAAAACCTGAAATTTCTTTCAATGCCAACTATGGTATTCAGGAAGTGGTTAAAAAAATTGATTTATTGAATGCTGCTGAATATGCTGCAATAATTAATGAAGGAAGCGTTGCCAACGGAGGAAATATTATTTTTGACAATATTGCCTCTCTCGGCGCAGGCACAGACTGGCAAAAGGAAATATTTAAAACTCCGGCTGACCAAAGCTATAATCTGGGCGTAAGAGGCGGAGGAGATGCGGTTAATTATTTTTTATCAGCCGGATATTTAAGTCAGGGTGGTATTGTAGGCGGTTACGACAAATCAAGATTTAACAGAGCCAACTTTACTGCGAATCTGGATTTTAAAATCAGTAAACGTGTAAAGTTTATTCTTAATAATACATACGTAATGCTGAATTCCAGAGATATTCAGGAAAATTCTTTTAATAGCATTCTCGGAAGCGCCCTGAACTTTGATCCGACAGTTTCTATATTAAATGAAAATCCTGATGTGATTGGAAAATATGGCTACAGTAATTTATTACTATCAGAAATTTTTAATCCCCTTACAAAACTTGAAAATACACACAACAGAAATGCCGGTAATAAACTGTATGGCAAAGCTGAATTACAGTTTAGTATTATTGACAATCTGAAATTTACCTCAAGATTCGGATATACTAAATACGATGATAATGCTAAAACTTTCACGCCGTTGGTATTCTACGGACCTCTGAATGTTGAAAATACAATGGACGCCAAAGGAAATCGTATAGACGGCAAACACAACCAAATAAGCCATGTTAAAAACAGTAATATGAATTATACATGGGAAAACTTTTTTAATTACAACTTCAGAATAAACGAACTGCACAATTTTGAAACCGTTCTGGGTATGTCTGTTGCCCGCACTTCAGGAAATGCCGCTTCTGCAACCAGACAGGATGTGCCGTTTAACTCCTGGGAATTTGCCGATTTTACAGCAGCCACAGGTGCTAATACTACAACAAATCCCAATGCTGTAACAGGCAGTTATTATCAATATTTCAGAAAAAATCTTTCTTATTTCGGAAGAATAAATTATGATTACAACGATCGCTATTTAGCTTCCTTCTCCTTGAGAAGAGATGGTTCTTATGCTTTTGGACCCGATAACAAATTCGGAAATTTCTTTGCAGGATCTTTAGGATGGGTTGTTTCACAGGAAGAATTCTTTAATTCAGAGTTTATCAACTTCCTAAAAATCAGAGGCAGCTACGGTTCTTCAGGAAATGAGAATGTTTCGCCACAACTGGTTTCCATCATCACTGGAGGACCAAGCTACGATGGAATGGCGAATAGTAATGGCTATACATTCGGTGATGTTTTTGTTCCGGGTTCAACCGTTGGTTCCGCAGCAAATACAGCCCTCCGCTGGGAGAAACAAAGCCAGTTAAATATTGGTTTTGATATGAATTTCTTTAAAAATAAATTCTCTTTATCTGCTGATTATTACGAGAAAAATGTAGACGGTCTTTTATTTACGCCTTCTGCATCTTTATATCTTGGTACCGTGCCCATTCCTACAGCAAATATCGGAACAACCAAAAGCAATGGGGTAGACATCTCACTTGGCTACAGAGACAGATATGAAAATGGATTTGGATTTAATACATCTCTGGCACTAACTACGGTAAAAAGTCTGGTTACCGCCACCAATGATGATGGTACTGCAAGAATTTTAGGCGGAAGTTATTTTAACGGACAATCACAAACGGTAACAGTTTTTGAAAAAGATATGGCTCCGGGATATTTTTATGGTTATAAAACAGACGGAATTTTCCAGTCTGTTGACGAAATTAATGCATGGGCTCGTCAGGATGGAGCAAGACCGGGCGATATTCGCTATGTAGACGTTAACGGAGACACTATAATCAATGCTTCTGATATGACAAATATTGGTAATCCTTTTCCTAAATTTACCATAGGATGGAACATAGGACTGGATTATAAAAATTTTGATTTTACTGTATTTACTTATGCCTCTATTGGAAATGATATTTATAAGGCTTATGACAGAAACGCCAACTACACAAACAAAACGCGCGACATTCTTAACCGCTGGACCGGACCCGGAACAAGTAACGACGCAAGATATCCGAGATACTCCTTTGCAGATAATAACAATAACGCCAGAGTATCGGACAGATATGTAGAAGACGGATCTTTTGTAAAAATTAAAAATATACAATTAGGCTATACATTTCCTAACAACCTTTTCGGAAATGCTATCAGTTCTTTAAGATTATATTTTCAGGTAAAGAACGCATTTACATTTACCAACTATTCCGGATTTGATCCCGAAATTTCCGGCGGAATTATGAATACCGGAATAGATTACGGTGCTTATCCACAAGCCAGATCTTATTCATTTGGACTAAACATTAAATTATAATCTAAAACAATATAGTCATGAAATATATAAAAATATTCTTTACATTATTTGTTCTTATTTTCATCTCATCGTGTAACAAGTGGGTTGATTATAATCCGCATGATGATTTCAAAGTTACCGATCAGGATTATTTGAGAACAGAAAGCGATTACCGCACAATGGCTGTGAGCGTATATACGCCTATCCAGTGGCTTAATCAAATGGTTCCCGTGAGCGATATAGCATCTGACGATGCGGTAGCCGGAGGAGAAAATGCTTCTGATGTATTAACACTTCAGCAAATAGACGATTTTACTGTAAATCCTGTAAACTCAACCCTTAGAGAGTTGTGG
>JAEWWO010000377.1 GCA_023396345.1 Bacteroidota bacterium | reverse complement strand
GCTTTATACTATAGGCAAACCTAAGCTTGCAGATATATTGCAATTGCGAATGTATGAGATGGGACTTACGCAGAAGCGGTTAGCCGAAATGCTCAATGTAAGCCAGTCACGCATTAGTGAGTATCTTACCGGAAAAAGTGAACCAACTTTAAAGATAGGACGCGAAATAAGTAAAAATTTAAATATTGATGCCTCTATTGTTTTGGGTGTTTAGTAGAAACCGAAACCATATTTTCTCTGCGCTCTTTGTCTCCTGAAAGATTATAGAATATATGATGCGCGGCGATGATGCCACGCACAAAATATATTATCTTACAAAAAATAAAAATTCTATCTTGCTCCCGGCGGACAGTGCTGTTTTAAATAAGTAGTAAATAAATTTTTGAGATGTCGGTTTGTGCCTTCGCCTTCTCTTATACTGTGTGTGCGATTTGGATAAGCCATAAACTGAAATATTTTATTGTGCTTTATCAGTTCATTTATCAGCATTTCGGAGTTTTGATAATGCACATTATCATCGCCTGTACCATGTATTAATAAAAGGTTTCCCTGCAATCCTGCGGCATGTGTTATGGCAGATGCGTTTTTATATGCTTCGGGATTTTCCTGTGGCAAACCCATGTATCTTTCTTCGTAAATATTATCGTATGTAAGTCTGTTGGCAACGGGCGCAATAGCTATACCTGTTTTGTAAATTTCAGGATACTGAAACATAAGATTAAGCGTGGTAGAACCTCCGCCGCTCCAGCCCCATACAGCAACACGGCTACTGTCAATAAAATTCCATTTCAATATTTCTTTTGCCGCCGCTGCCTGATCGTGAATATTTAATATGCCTACTTTTTTATAAATGGATTTTCTCCACGCAACGCCTTTAGGAGCGGGCGTGCCTCTGCTGTCGATGCTGATGTAGAAATATCCGTCGCCCGAAAAATCTCCTTCATACAAGTTAGGTCTTCCTGTTCCGAAAGCATCTTTTACTGTAGCACCGCCAGGTTCGGTATACACATAAAAAAGTACGGGATATTTTTTTGTTTTGTCGAAGTTTTTAGGATACAAAACAGATGCATCCATTTCTACTCCTTCGGCTGTGGTTATTTTTATCATTTCTACTTTAGGAAAATCGGAAGGAAGTTTTTGTGCTGTTCTTTTTTCTCCCAATGTCTTGTGATCGGGTAAAGAAATCCATTCGCTGATTGGGTATGTGTTTGCATTGGAGAAAGAATACATGGCAAATTTTCCGGTAGGTGAAATGTCATAACTGTGTGAACCGTTTTCATCTTTCGGAGAAAGTTTTTCAGGTTGTGCGCTGCCGTCTAATTTTGTTCTGAACAAATATTCCTGTGTAGCATTATCCGGCGAAGCCGTAAAGTAAACATATCCTTCCTGTTCGTTTACAGCAAGCATATCTATTACATCATAGTTTCCTTTTGTGATGAGTATTTCTTTTCCGCTTCTGTCCACTTTATACAAATGTCTCCAGCCGTCTTTTTCGCTCATCCACAGAAAAGCATTTTTATTGTTTATCCAGTCCCAGCCAACGGGGTCATCGTGCCAGCGTGATTTTATATCAATCCATGAATCATTTTTTTCCTGATAAAAAACTTTTGCTGCGCCGGCAGTAGCATTTACAGAATAGAGTTTACTTTCATTTTGTTTTCTGTTGAGTTGCTGCACTGCCAGTTCATTGTTTCCTGCCCATTCCATGCGCGGCAAATAATTGTTAGACTTATCGCCGGGAATCTGCATCCAGGTGGTTTTTTTTGTAGCTATATCAACAGTGCCAATCTTTACCGGAGATGGCGGATAGCCAACTTTAGGATATTCAACAGGAATATTATAAGAATAAACAGAGTCAGTAGTATTTATCATTAAAAAATTTCTGATAGCTGTTGCGTCTACATTCCAGTAAGCAATTTTTTTACTGTCGGGCGACCATCTGAAACCATCACGTGTACTGAATTCTTCTTCATATACCCAGTCGAATGTACCGTTGATAATTCTGTCTGTTCCATTGGTGGTCAGTGCTGTAATTACGTTGGTAGCAAGGTCTTCTACATATAAATTATGTTTGCTTACATACGCCACTTTTTTACCGTCGGGAGATATTTTGGCAAACATAAGAGATGCTTCCGGAAGCGTTTTTCCTAATTGTACAAGTTGTTTGTTATTCAAATTCATCAACCAGTAATCGCCTCGGGTTTCGTAGCGCCACACACGTTTTGAGTTGGTGTATATCAAAATTTTTGAATGGTCATCAGTAATAAAAAAATTCTTTACGGTCAATGGTTCGCTTTTACCCTTAGGTGTTAAAGCAACTTTATCGGCAATGATAGTCTGCTCACTTGTTTGTAAGGATACTTTATTGATCGCGTTGTCTTTTACAAAGTAATAACTATTGCCGTCATTTGTCCATTTTACTCCCCGGGCAGGCTGTGCTATTGAGTGAATTGAAAGGAAAAGAAATGATAAACAAATAAAAACTACGGAGCTGATTTTTCTAAGGAATTGCATTTTGTTATACACTGTTTATTATTAATAAAGATGAGGCTGTAAAATAATAAAAAAAAATCACACTCATTAATTATTTGGTATGCATAACTCTATCCTTTCTGCTATATTATATTAATCAGCAATTCTCGAAGGGGTATATTACGTTTAAGATAGTTTTCCCGATAAAAATATTATATTTGATTTCATGAAAAAATCTGAATGATATTGATTTAGAATCATTTCCGTAACATCATATATAATAAATCAAAATTAAATTATGAATAGAAATGTTATCATTTTAAGCTTGTTATTTTTAAGTGTATTTGCAAATGCTCAACCACAAAGTTAAATTGCAATTATTCCTCAACCTGCACATCTTAAGCAATCAAGTGGAGAATTTAAGATTACAACAAAAACTCAAATACATATTCAACCTACTGATGAAAATTATAGAAAGATAGGTGAAATGCTCTCTACAGAAATTAAGGAGAAAACAGGTTTAGTTATTCCTGTGACAAGAGGTAGTGGGGGAGTGAACAGTATACTTATTACATCCAATGGTGCCCTGGATTCTTTAGGGAAGGAAGGCTATAACCTTTCAGTAAAACCTGACAAAATAATATTAAAGGCTAAGAATGAAAATGGAACTTTTTATGGAATGCAAACAATTTTACAACTACTTCCGGTTACAAAAAAAGAATTGCAAAGCAATACTATACTAATTCCTGCGGTAGAAATAATTGATAAACCGAGATTTGAATGACGTGGTTTGATGCTTGATTGTGGGCGTTATTATTATTCAATGAATTTTTTAAAAAAGTACATTGATTATATAGCTATGCATAAAATGAATACCTTCCACTGGCATCTGACAGAAGATCACGGCTGGCGAATTGAGATTAAAAAATATCCGCGACTTACTGACATTGGAGCTTGCCAGGGCATTCCACAGCGGCATTAATTGCATATCCTGAATTGTCCTGTACTGGCGGACCTTTTAAAACACTTACAAGGTGGGGTATACAACCGGAAATTTTTTGTGCTGGCAATGAAAAAACTTTTGAATTCTTAGAAGATGTATTAAGTGAGATAACGAATATTTTCCCTTCAAAAATCGTTCATATTGGAGGCGATGAGGCACCCAAAGATCGTTGGAAGAATTGTCCTAAATGCCAAAAAAGAATTAAAGATGAAGGTCTGAAAGATGAGCATGAATTACAGAGTTATTTTATTAAACGAATTGAAAAATTTATGCTTAGCAAAGATAAGAGCATCATAGGTTGAAATGAAATACTGGAAGGTGGTTTGGCTCCTAATGCATGGGTGATGAGTTGGCGCGGAACTAAAGGAGGAATAGAAGCAGCAAAACAACATAACAATGTGGTAATGACACCATACGATTATTATTACTTAGATTACTATCAAGGAAAGCCATCATTGGAACCTAATGCTATTTTTGATCACGCAATCAATACTCTAGAAAAAGTTTACAATTATGAACCTTTTGATAAAGCCTTAACTCCTGAGCAGACTCAATATATAAAGGGAGTACAAGGAAATGTCTGGAGTGAGTTCATTCATACTCCTGATAAAGTTGAATACATGGCATTTCCGAGAGCTGCGGCTGTTGCTGAAACTGGCTGGACTTTACCTAATCGAAAGAACTGGAAAGACTTTGCAAAAAGAATGGAGGTTCAGTATCAACGTTACGATCTTGAAGAAATTAATTATGCAAAAAGTGCTTATAATGTTTGGCAGACAACTAAATATGACAGTATTTCTAATACAGCAGAAATCAGTTTTAAAACCAATAGCTATCAGCCTGAAATACGATATACTTTAGACGGAAATGAGCCTACCGAATCTTCTAAATTATATACAGGTCCTTTTAAAGTAACTGCTCCAATTCTTATCAAATCTGCTACCTTTAAAAATGGAAAAGTGATAGGTAAAATTTACGAAGAAGCAGTATTGAAGAAATAATTTAAATTGTTTTATATATAATGCATACTAAAATCTTACATAAGCTGAAGATGTAAATTACACAATTCAAATATATGAATTGGAAATTTTAGACCATGAAAAAACTCCTATAAAAAGATTTTTTTATCTTTTTATTTCTTAACTTTAGGGTTAATATTATTTTATTACAATTTAATTTTTTCAATCATGGCAGATTTAACTTTTCGCGTAGATGCGCATAGTGAAAATCCTACAAAAACCGTAGTGAAAGCAAGAACTTTTCAAATGATTATTGATGAACCTGCTGACTTGGGTGGCACAAACGATGGTGCAAATCCTGTGGAATATGTTTTAGCAGCATTGTCAGCATGCCTAAACGTTATGTGTCATGTAGTGGCAAAAGAAATGAATATCACACTAAAAGGTGTTGAAATTAAACTGTCAGGGATTTTAAATCCTGATAAACTTTTTGGAAAAGAAACTACCGACAGGGCAGGGTATAAAGAAATTAAAGTTGAAATCAATCCTGATACGGATGCTGACAAAGAAACTTTGGAACAATGGGTAAAGGTAGTGGAAGCCCGCTGCCCCGTTAGCGATAATTTGGCTGATCCTACACCAATTCATATTTCATTGGCGTAAATAATTGAAAGGCGGCATTTAGCTGCCTTTTTTTATCGAATGGTTTTTGTGTTTCTAAACAAAAAGATAATGTAAAATTGTGACCCCGTAGGGACTCGAACCCTAGACCCGCTGATTAAGAGTCAGCTGCTCTACCAACTGAGCTACGGAGTCAGTAAAATAACAATGCAATTTACACAAAAAACTTTTTTATTTTAATAAAAATTTAATACTACAAATTGTAAGGCAAGTTTTATAAAGTTATATTTGTAATAACGAACTTTTTACTTACTTAAGATAAATATTACGCACTTTGACAGAACTAATTATAGATCTAAACACCATTAACCCAATAGAATTCTTTGGAGTTAACAACCGAAAACTGGACATACTTAAAAAACGTTTTCCTTTACTCAAAATATTGTCGCGCGGCACGCAGCTAAAACTTAGCGGTTCTGCAGAACAAATTAGAATGGCTAAAGAAAAGATTGATTTAATCATTCAGTATATGGAGCGCACAGGAGATATGAGCGAACATTATATGGAGCGCATTCTGGGTGGTGATGACGGTGAAGTGGTAGACAATTTTATAGATAAAAATCCCAGCGATGTTTTAGTTTTTGGTCCCAACGGAAAAACCATTAAGGCACGTACTGCCAATCAGAAAAAAATGGCAGTAGCTGCTTCTGAAAACGATATTGTATTTGCCATTGGTCCGGCAGGTACAGGTAAAACCTACACGGCTGTAGCATTGGCTGTGAGAGCACTAAAAAATAAAACTGTTAAGAAGATTATTCTTACGCGCCCGGCAGTAGAAGCAGGAGAAAGCTTAGGTTTTCTACCCGGTGATTTGAAAGAAAAAATTGATCCGTATCTGCGTCCTTTATACGATGCGCTGGACGATATGATTCCGGCAGATAAACTCAATTATTACATGACTACGCGTGTGATTGAGATTGCTCCTTTGGCTTATATGCGTGGTCGTACGTTAGATAATGCGTTTATTATTTTAGACGAAGCACAGAATACAAACGACCTGCAACTAAAAATGTTTCTTACCCGTATTGGTGCCAATGCAAAAGCTATTATCACAGGCGACCCTACGCAGATTGATTTACCTAAAAACCAAAAAAGTGGACTGAGCAAAGCTATCAGAATACTAAAAAATATTCCCGGAATATCGCATGTGGAGCTGGATGAAGAAGATGTAGTGCGTCACAAACTGGTGAAACAAATTATCAAAGCTTACGATAAAGCCCATGTGCAGGAAGAAAAGGAAGAAAAAGAATATTATAATCAACGCAGAAATTATAACAGAAAAGAAGAAGAGAAAAATTAATTTTTTATGAAAAGTAACAACACAATACTTTATAGTTTATTGATTTTTTTTATCGCAGCTTTTTCGGCGTGCGGTGCAGACAATAACGCAAATGTAGAAAAAACAATTAAAGGATTTTTTGAAGGAATGTATGACCGTGATTTCACCAAAGCCAGACAGCACGCCACTCCTGAAAGCGAAGAGGTAATTGCCATGCTGGAATCTTTTGCGCAGCACTCAGACCCTGACCCTGATGAAAAACCGGTAATATCCATTGCTGATGTGGTGATTACTGATGATACTCTGGCTACAGCGAATGTAAAAGCATCCGGACAACCTAATGAAGTGAAACTAAGTTTGAAGAAAAGAGACGGTAAATGGCTGGTTGCTTTTGATCCGCGTTCTTTGGCAACTATGCTGGGACAAAATCCTGAAACAGTTGATGAAGATATGATGGCTCCGCCTGATGATTCACTCGATTTACGTATTGATAAATCTACTGTTCCTCTTGATCCAATGGTTACGGATAGTGTGTTGTAGGGTTATTTAGTAAGGGGTATATTATTAAAAAATGAGTGAATTCTTGTACCTTAGGATTAATTGTTTAATTTTTGTTTCGATGAAATACAGGTGCGCAAAAATTTTCCCTCCGGAATAAGGCTTTAAAAGCTTCCGGTATAGTACTTATTACGCCCTACGAAATTTTATCCGGGTTGTGCAACGGTTACCCTTGTTATACGATGTCGTTTTATGCAAGTTGAATATAATCGTTCTCAATTTTTACGTTAAAATTAATTTCTGCTTTCAATGCTTTAAATACCTTTAAAATCGTGTCAATTGTTGCGCTGTTTGCACTGCTCTCAAGTTTAGAAATTTGAGACTTCTGAACACCAACTAATTCTCCAAGTTGTTCTTGAGTTAAATTCCGTTCCTGTCTTGCGGTTTTTATCATTTTCCCCAAAACGTCCATTCTAAGTTCGTATTCGTATTCGTCTCTTTCTTTTGTTCCTACTTTTCCGATAAATTCGTCTTTCATTTCTGCAAGAGAGTAGGAC
>JAEWWO010000370.1 GCA_023396345.1 Bacteroidota bacterium | reverse complement strand
TTGCACTATCTATGCTTATTACAGGTTGTGCTCCAAAACAAAATCCATCCACTTCACAAAGTAATAAAGTGAACAAAGATATTTATCTGCAACTATACTCATTAAGAGATGATGTAGCCAAAGATTTAAACGGTACGGTAAAGCAGGTTGGAGAAATGGGATTCAAAGGCATTGAAGCTGCCGGATACGACAATGGTAAGTTGTATGGCATGGAGCCAAATGCGTTTGCTGATTTCTTAAAGAGTAATAATCTTACTCTTTTATCTTCTCATACCGGCAGACAGTTAGCTGACGATATCTCTAAAACAAATTGGGATGAAGTATGGAAATGGTGGGATCAGGCAATTGCTACGCACAAAGCTGCAGGAGCAAAATATATTGTTACGCCGTGGATGCCTACGCCTAAAACATTGGCTGATCTTAAAAAATATTGCGACTATTACAATCAAATTGGTGAACGTTGCAACAAGGCAGGTTTAAAGTTTGGTTATCATAACCACGATTTTGAATTAAAAGAAATTGAAGGACAGGTTATGTACGATTATATGCTGAAAAATACAGATCCTGCAAAAGTATTTTTTCAGATGGATTGCTACTGGGTAATGCGCGGAGGAAAATCTCCGGTAGATTATTTTAAAACGTATCCCGGTAGATTCCAGATATTACATATTAAAGATGAAAAAGAACTGGGCGAAAGCGGAATGATGGGCTTTGATGCTATATTCAAAAACATTGATCATGCAGGTGCTAAATATATTATTCTTGAACAGGAAAAATATACATATGCTCCAATCGTAAGCGTTCAGAGAAGTTTGAATTATCTATTAAACAGCCCGTTTGTAAAAGCACGTTACGATTAAAATAAATTATTAGAATTATGCAAAACAGAAGGACGGCGATAAAAAATCTTGCATCCATTTCGGCAATATCTTTATTGCCGTCTTTTTCTTCCTGTGCTGCCCCGCAACAGACAGTATCAAAGAATTTAAAAGGCAATATCAATCATTCGGTTTGCAGATGGTGCTTCAACGATACGCCATTGGATGAACTGTGTAGAGTTGCCAAAGAAATGGGTATTAAGGCCATAGATTTGGTCGGACCTAAAGACTGGCCTGTCTTAAAGAAATATGGTTTGGACTCTTCCATGTGCAACGGCGCTGAATTGAATTTAGTTGATGGCTGGAACGATAAAAAATTTCACGCTGCTCTCATAAAAAACTATACAGAGATGATACCGCTGGTAGCTCAAAATGGTTATAAAAATCTGATTTGTTTCAGCGGAAATAAAAGAGATAAAACAGATGAAGAGGGATTGATAAACTGTGTGGAAGGTTTGAAACAGATTTTACCACTGGCAGAAAAACAGGGTGTAACACTGGTGATGGAATTGCTCAACAGCAAAAAAAATCATGTGGATTATCAGGCAGATAATACAGGGTGGGGAGTAGAGTTATGTAAACGTCTAGGCTCAGATAATTTTAAATTGCTTTACGACATTTATCATATGCAGGTAAATGAAGGGAATGTAATTGAGACCATACAAAAAAATCATACCTATTTTGCACACTATCACACAGCAGGTGTACCTGGACGAAATGAGCTGGATGAAACACAGGAATTATATTATCCGGCTATAATGAAAGCTATACTGGCTACGGGTTTCAAAGGATATGTAGCGCAGGAATTCATTCCGAAAAAAGAAGATAAATTTGCATCTTTACAACAAGCTGTTCAGGTTTGCGATGTGTAAAGCGAAAAGGATAATATAAAAAAGGTCAGCAAAACCTGCTGACCTTTTTTATAATCTCTGGAAGATATATTAATATCTTGGTAAACGCATTGGTCTGGGAGATAAATCAAAAGAAGCGCCTATTGAAAAATTAAACTGATTGTTCAGCAGTTGATAATTAGCAGCATCTTTATTATATCTTGCTATAGGAAACTGTCCTTCGGCAAATAAACCAAATCCGTTTTCAAAAAATACTCGTGTTCCCAGATGTGCCCCAAAATTTTTAAGTCCAAGATTTAATCCGGGATAAATGTCAAAGTTAGAAGGCAAGCCCATTACTTCGCCCAAATGCGCATTGGCTCTGCCTTTCAGGTCAAACCTGTCGCCAAATCCCGGTTTGTCTAAACCGTCAATTACTTTAACCCCTAACAAGTATCCGCCCTGTAAACCGAAAGAAAAACTGGGACCTAGACCGTAATCAATAGTGGTCATAATACCGGTGCCATTCTTCTGAAAATTGGCACCAATCTGATATCTTACATCGCCCGCACCTCTGAAAGCGTCAGTCATTTGAGCGTTAGCCACACTTATCAATGTAAAGGACAAAGCTGTAAATAATAATTTCTTTAATTGCATAATGTTTAATTTCTGTTTTGTTTATATTTAGTATTCAATTTTTGTACCATTAATTATCTCATAAACCGATAATCTGTTTATTTTCGTGCCTGATTTTGGATGCAAAATTACGATAAACAATTTTAATACAATAAACATTAACGAATGTACAACCGTTATTACATCATAATCCTGCTGGCGATACTATTTGCTTCCTGCGGCTCTGTGCGCAAATTCAATGCTGCTAATCCATCTGTAAAATTTCTGAATGAATATATTATTCCTGATAAACTACAGTTTCAGCAAACTACAGTAGGTGGTTTGTCCGGTATTGACTATGATAAAAAATCAAATGTATATTATGTTATTTCCGATGACAGAAGTAATATCAATCCTGCCAGATTTTACACATTAAAATTTGATGTAAGCAACTACAAAATAGAAAATCTTGAAATACTGCGTGTAGATTCTTTTCGTCAGGCAAACGGAGAACTGTATCCAAATAAATCTGTGATGACAACTATTGTTCCCGACCCTGAAAGTATACGCTATTATCCTACTCAAAATCAGCTCGTATGGAGTAGCGAAGGAGAAAGAATTATAAACGAAAATGGCAATCATATTTTAAATAATCCTTCCGTAAATATTGCTGATAAAAACGGGAAACTTATCTACACATTGCCCGTGCCTCCTCAGTTTGTAATGTCTGACACAGAAACAGGTCCGCGCCGCAATGGTGTATTTAAGGTATTTCCTTTACGCCCGATTACAAAACCTTGTTTGTGAGTACAGAAGAACCATTGTATCAGGATGGCAACAATGCCAAGCCCGAAGACGGAGAATACTGGTGCAGGATTATTGAATATGATTTTGCCAATAAAAAACCTGTAGCGCAATATGCTTATCCGCTCGACAGGGTGATAGAGAAACCTGTTCCCGGAAATGCATTTTCTGTAAACGGTATTGCGGAAATTCTGGCGCTGGATGCCAAACGTGTACTGGTGCTGGAGCGTTCATTCTCTATGGGCAGAATAAACAATAACATACGTATTTATTTGGCAGACCTTAGCCAGGCAGAAGATATTACCCATAACAATTCCTTAAAAGAAAAGCCTGTGCAAAAACCTATTCATAAAAAATTGTTGTTTAGCCTTGATAGTCTGGGTACAAGAGTTGATAATGTGGAGGGCATTACGTTTGGACCTACATTGCCCAATGGCAATCGCTCGCTGATTCTTGTTTCGGATAATAATTTTATAGGCTTACAGAAAACACAGATTTTATTGTTTGATTTTGGAATGAAATTATAAAATCAATTTTATTTCTGCTTTCTTATAGCAAAAAACCAGGTCCATAAAATATAAAAAATCTGTACAGGAATTCTTAACCAAAGATAGTCTAAGCCTTTCCCGTCGTAGCTTCCTGTCTGATAGTTTACCTGATGCATGGCTGCATAAATATTGGCTGGAAGTATCAGTACAAAGAAAATGATCAGCAACCGGGCGGTAAGTTTTTTATATTTGGGCAACAGCAATCCTATGGCAGCCGCCAGCTCAACAATGCCCGTAAAGTACACTATGAAATTTTTATAAGGAATAAATTCCGGCAACATCATTGCCATCCCTTCTGTATAAGCAAAATGTGCAATGGCAGTAAACACAAGCATTACAGACATCGCTATTCTGCCTGATAAAGATAATTTGTATTTGCCTGTAAATATCTTAATGGCAAAAAGCGATACAATAAATACCGTTATTAAAACTATTAGTGGAATCATATTACCGCAAAGATGACTTATAAATTGATTACAAAAAATGAACCTGAGTTAAGAAATGGTATTACAAGCTGGTTTTATTTCAATTTTTTAATCGCCCCTGTTTCTTGGTTAATTACCTCGAATTCGGGGTAATTAAAATTCGGGTTTTTGATGTTTTCCCAAACGCCTAAATATTCCAACGTATTTTTATTCGTTATCCATTTTCCTATTAAACCCATACTTTCACTGAAACCTGCGGTCATATCCGTTAAACTGATAAAATCGGTTTCGTTTTGAGTAATAACCGTTATCGTTGATTGCTTTACTTGTAAAATTCTGCCTTTTGCCATATGCTGACGCTTAGATAACAAAGATAGTATAAAGG
>JAEWWO010000198.1 GCA_023396345.1 Bacteroidota bacterium | reverse complement strand
CGGTAATACTGGTCGGCAACAATGGTGCAAGCGAAACGTATGTTGCCAGCAAGCAAAAGTCCTGTAGCGAAATCGGCGTTACTTCTACTTTAGTAAGATTAGATAAATATGTAAGCGAAGAAGCCTTGTTGCAGGAAATAGAAAAAGTAAATACGAATGATGAAATTGATGGCTTATTGGTTCAGTTGCCTTTGCCAAAGCACATCAATGAACAGAAAATAATAGAATCAATCAATCCTGCAAAAGATGTAGATGGCTTTCATCCGGTAAGTGCAGGAAACTTAATGCTGGGTATGCCCACTTTTATACCGGCTACTCCGTTTGGAATTGTGCTGATGTTAGAGCATTATGGTATAAAAACTTCTGGCAAACATGCCGTAATTGTAGGCAGAAGTAATATTGTGGGCAGACCAATGAGCATATTGCTTAGCAACAATACGGAGTATGGCAATTGCACCGTAACCGTTTGCCACAGCCGTACAGCGAATTTAAAAGAAATGAGCTTGCAGGCAGATATACTTGTAGCAGCTTTAGGAAAACCTGAATTTGTAACGGCTGATATGGTAAAAGAAGGAGCTATTGTAATTGACGTAGGCATTACACGTGTGGATGATGAAAAAGCCAAACGTGGCTACAGAATTAAAGGGGATGTGAATTTTGATGATGTTGCTCCTAAAGCATCTTACATAACACCTGTTCCCGGCGGCGTAGGACTTATGACTATTGCGGGTTTGCTGAAAAATACTTTGGAGGCTTATAAGAAGAGGAATTAGCGTAGGTCTAACAGGTTTTCAAAACCTGTTAGACCTTTAGTTAGACTAGACCTTTATAGCTATCGGTACGAACCTGTCCCGGCTATGACGAGAACATCTATTGAAAAAAAGAAAGTTTTCTAACAATTACAATGAAATACATCATCCGAAAAATACAACCCTCAGATAATAAAATTCTGGCTCAAATTATACGTTCAGCCTTTACTGAATTTGATGCACCCAAAACAGGGACTGTATTTGAAGACAAGACTACCGATAATTTATACGAACTGTTTCAACAGGAAAAAACAATTATGTTGGTAGCAGAAGAAGAGGGTGTTATTTTGGGTTGTTGCGGCATTTATCCCACAGAAGGCTTGCCTGACGGTTGTGCAGAACTGGTAAAATTTTATTTAGACAAAAATGCAAGGGGTAAAGGAGTGGGCAAGCAATTAATGTTGCAATGTTTTGATTCGGCAAAAGAAATGGGTTACGATGCACTGTATATAGAAAGTCTTCCGCATTTTTCCAAAGCAGTTAATATGTATGAGAAAGTAGGTTTTACGCACCTTTCAGCACCTTTGGGTATGTCTGGTCATACATCCTGCAACATATGGATGTATAAGGAACTGTGATGCTGTGCAGTTTTTATTTTATCTTTGCACATTCTTTAATGTATCACAAAATCAATGAATCAATTCGACTCAACTATAGGTAATGTTCTCCCGGTTATGGAATCTTTTTATACGCTGCAGGGCGAAGGATTCTATCAGGGGCATGCTGCTTATTTCATCAGGCTGGGAGGCTGCGATGTGGGTTGTCATTGGTGTGATGTAAAAGAAAGCTGGGATGCCGATGCACACCCACAATATACTGTTACCGATATTGCAGATAAAGCTTTGCGGGAAGTGGGAGGAAATGCAGAAAATATTATAGCCGTAATTACCGGAGGAGAACCGCTGATGTATAATTTAGATGAATTAACCGAAACCCTTGTGTCTAAAGGATTTCAGACAAATATTGAAACATCGGGTGCGCATCAGCTCAGCGGAAACTTCGACTGGATATGTCTTTCACCAAAAAAGTTCAAAGAACCATTGCCGGAAGTAATTGCTGTTGCCAACGAATTGAAAATAATTATTTTTAATAAATCTGATTTTGACTGGGCTGAAAAATATGCTGCTCAGGTGTCTGATACCTGCAAACTATACTTGCAACCGGAGTGGGGCGTAAGAGAGAAAATGACTCCTTTAATCACAGAGTATATCAAACAAAATCCTAAGTGGGAAATCAGTTTACAGATTCATAAATATTTGGATATACCTTAATTATTTCTTGGAAGCATATGATATATAATTGCTGAAACCTACAGTCAGCAACAGTTGCGCAGACATATACGTAAGCATCACTATCCAGCTATTCGCTTTTATATTCATATAAAATTTATCCAGTCCTATAAATGAATCAGATATTACAAACAACATAGCTGCTGTTGCAAAAAACCATCCTGTATTTTTATTTTGTATGATTGAGCAATGCAAAGCAGCAACAAGCATGCAACTGATAATGATTGCATAAAAAACTACGGGAATAGCCAGTGCGCCTGCATTTGGCAGCAATGTGTTTAGTAGAATAATGCAATATAAGGCAGGGAAAATAATGAACCAGATATTCAATCGTTGCTGCAGTTCTTTTCTTATTTGCAAAAAAGCGAAAATGTAAAAAATATGTGCAATCAAAAAAGAGCCTAATCCGAAAATGAAATAATTTTCATTGCCGGGAAGCATTAAAAAGATATCTCCATCATTGAAAAAATCAAAGCTGCAATTATTAGTTTTTTTATTTTATGATGATAGATTTTAGTACTTTGTAAAAAATGAAAAATAAGACTTATAACCAACAGGGGCTTGAACATCCATAGCCATAGCGTAGCTTCAAAATACATGGCTGTTAAATAAACAATTACCGAAATATAAAAAGGAACTAAAGATTTTTGAAGCATAGCTGAATTATTCTTTTCTTTCTACAATTAAGGCGTAGACCAACAAAGCAGCTACAATGGAACCAAAGAAAGCAAAATTTCGGTTTATATCAAACATAGAAGTTAATATAAAATGCAGTCCTCCTATTACAAGACCGATTATGATGAAAGGATAAAAAGAGTCGTTTGAAAATTTCTTCATAAGCAAATGTACTAATTTTTACTACTGATATGCTTTGTTTATGAGTAATATCATCTTTAACTCGCCCGTAAAAAACTAATTTTGCACCATAAAAAACGGAAAGATGCGAACAAACAACAGATGGCTGATAGCGATAATGGGAACGGTACTACAGTTGGGTTTAGGTACGGTGTATGCATGGAGTTTTTTTCAATCTCCTATCGCAGAAAAATATAACTGGACCAATACGGAAGTAGCATGGGCATTTAGTTTGGCAATTTTTATGCTGGGCATTTCTGCCGCTTGGGGCGGCACTGTTATGCCTAAATTCGGTCCGAAAAAACTGGCTATTATTGGCGGCTTGCTGTATGCATCGGGTTATTTTATTTCTTCCGTTGCATTGGCACAGCATAGTCTTTTGTTGTTATATCTTGGTTTTGGTATTGTTGGGGGTATTGGTCTGGGGTTGGCGTATGTAACGCCTGTAACTACCGCCTCTAAATGGTTTCCCGATAAGCAGGGGCTGGTAACGGGCATGGTTGTTATGGGTTTTGGTCTGGGTGCTGTGCTTATGTCAAAAATATTAGCACCTGTTTTTATGCAGATGACTGATGGTGATATGGGCAAGGTATTTTTATACATTGGTTTCACAATGCTTGTATTGTTGCCGCTTTCAGCGTCTTTTCTTCGTTTTCCCGATAACGAAAAAAATAATTCTGTGGCTGATACACAAGAGGCAAAGCTACCTGTAAAGCAGGCAGTTTTTTCCAGACAGTTTATGCTGATGTGGACTATCTTTATGTTTAATGTAGTCGCAGGTATGATTTTCATTTCTTTTCAATCCCCCTTATTACAGGATTTATTAAAATTAAAAATGCCGCAGGGAACGGATTTTAATGCCGTGGAAGTTAAGGCTCATCTGGCTTCTGCTGGCGCAACGCTTATTGCATTCAGTTCATTGTTCAATGGTTTGGGCAGATTTGTATGGGGGGCAGCATGCGATAAAATAGGGCGCATACAAACTTTCAGAATTTTAATGGGCGCACAGGCTATAGTATTTTTAATATTGATATTTTTGAAGCAGCCTATAATTTTCTCTGTGCTTGTATGTTTTGTATTGTTGTGTTATGGCGGAGGTTTTGGTGTGATTCCTTCCTTTGTAAAAGATGTATTCGGTGCTAAGCTGATGCCTGTTGTGTATGGCGCAATGCTTACTGCATGGGGCGTTGGAGGTATTATCGGTCCGCAAATTGTAGCTTTTATGAAAGATAATTACGGAACAAATGCAGGCATCTATTCTTTTGCTGTAGGATTAGGTATTTTAATTGTAGGATTTATTCTTACCTTGATTTTTAAGAAAGATGAGAAGTTTTTAACAGCAGAAAACTAAATAAATATTTTATTGGTTTAAAGTTTGCAGATAAAATCAATATGCAGTTACAGCCCACATATCACAATACAAAAGAGTTTCAGGACTTCTGGCAAAAGGGCAATGGCAGAGAACTCATTGATATGTCC
Organism: Bacteroidota bacterium; assembly: GCA_023396345.1. GTDB lineage: Bacteria > Bacteroidota > Bacteroidia > Chitinophagales > Chitinophagaceae > Haoranjiania. The sequence continues at coordinate 1,096 of JAEWWO010000198.1, read as the reverse complement.
GGAGCTGATGTTTCTTTGGATTCATTTAATCATTATGCACATTTATATTATAAAGTGGATGAAACCGGAGATGAAGCAGTTAAAGAATTATTTTTTCAGAAATCGTTTCATGAAGCAATGTCTTTGATTGAAAAGTGTGCAAGAGAAGGAGTTGATGAAAATGCTGATGTGCCGGATGCTGTAAAGAAAATGTTTCTGCAAATGCAGTATAGACCGGCATGGATCAATGAAGATTTACTTCGCGCAGGAGCGCAGTTATGTATGCGTTCGGGATTGAGCGCATTGATTATTTTACGTGATTTTACTTTGATGGGCGGTTATGATTATGCGTACCTGAACAAGCCGCTGATATTTACAGGGTCATTAAAAAAAGGTGCAGTAAAAAGACTAACCGATACATTAAATTTTTGGGTGAATGTTACGCGCACCGATGCTTTGAAGTTGCATGGGAAAGGATATGAATTTTGTGCCAAAACACGCATGATTCATTCTTATTCGCGTTTAATGATTTTAAATAAAACAGAAAACTGGAATACAGAGAAATGGGGAAAGCCTATTAATTCATGGGATATGATTGCCACCTACATAGGTTTTAGCCTGACTTTTTTATTAGGACTAAGAAAACTGGCAATGCAGATTTCAGAGGAAGAGGAGCTGGGTTTGTTTCATTTATGGAAATATGTTGGTTATTTAATTGGCATTCCGCCGGAGTATATACCCGATAATGCCAAACAAGCTACAGAACAATTTTATGTGTGGACAACTATACAACCTTCTTCTGATGAAGATTCTGTAATGCTTGCACAATCATTGCTCAATGAAAATTTAGAATCTACTATTTATAAGCAAATGTACAAACGGCGCAGACTACGTTATTTACATATATGCTGCAACTGGTTTCTGCTGGATGAAGAAACGAATAAACGATTGCAGATACCGGATGTGTCATTCAAAAAACTGTTTCCAAATTTTATAAGATCGGTTAATAAAAAATTGCATCGCAATGCATATGAAAAACAAGTTGAGCAGGGCAATAAAGCACAGCAAAAAGTATTAAACGATTATTTGAAACATTCGCCACGCAATGCGCATGGGT
>JAEWWO010000184.1 GCA_023396345.1 Bacteroidota bacterium | reverse complement strand
GGCATTGGTCTATGCAGTATCGTAGGCGTATTACTTAATTTGATATTAAGAGAGAAGAAGGCTGGTTAATTTGTTAATGTGCCAATTTGTGAATATGCCAATGTGCTAATTTGTAAATAAGAAAATTAGTTAATGAGACAATTCTGTCATGCAGTTGGATGAATTCTTTCAAATTTTTTGTTGGAAGTTTGCTAATTGTAATGAGTTGGTTAAAACTTTTTTGTATAAAGTGCCGTCAGGCACGAAATGTTAATAGAATAAAGATACGTAAAGCATACAAGCCACGTAGTGGCGATATATGTTAATTGAATGATGTCGCACCGATGGTGCTTTTGTGAATTATTGTAATATTTTTCTATTTATATAACGCTCGTAAACGAGCTATGAAGAAATTCTAAAACATCTTCAAATATGAGAAGGTGTAAATGAGGTATCTGTCATTTGAACGCAGAGCGAAGCATCTGTTTAAAATCCCTTTTCGACAATAAAAAATCCGGCTGAAACAGCCGGATTTTTATTAATTATTTACAGTAAACGCTTTATCTCAAAAGCAGCATTTCTCTGTATTTTGGAAGCGACCATATCTCATCGTCAACCAATTGTTCCAGCTTGTCAACATGATAACGAATTTCATCAAAGTATTTAGCTTTTACATCCCTTTCGTACATAATAGCTTTCTCTCTTACTTCTTCAATGTTGTTGGCAACCTTACGTGCTTCTACCATTTCGTGTATTTTTTTGTAAGCCGTTTCAATATGTGTAGAAAGTCTGTTTAATAGTTCAACCTGACTGCTGTAAGCATTTTCTTCCAGTCCAATATTTTTAAGCTTCATCACATTGTCTGCTATCAGTTGCTGATAACGGATAGCTTCCGGAATTACGTGATTCAGAGCTAAATCGCCCATCACTCTTCCTTCTATCTGTACTTTTTTAAGATAATTTTCCAGCTCAATTTCATGGCGTGCATGCAATTCTCTTTTTGTATACACGGCATTACTTTCAAATAATTTAAGTGCTTTATCTGTAGAAAGTGCATCTAAGGCAAGCGGTGTAGTTTTCAGGTTGGGCAATCCGCGTTTTTCTGCTTCAATTTCCCATTCACGGCTGTATCCGTCGCCCTCGAAAATTACATTTTTACTTTCTACAATATAGCGTTGAATCACCTGCATTACTGCAATTTCTTTTTTGTTGCCATTGCTTACCAGTTCATCTACTTCGGCTTTGAAATTCTTTAGTGTTTCTGCAACTATCGTATTCAGTGCAATCATTGCATTGGCACAGTTGGCAGTAGAACCCACTGCTCTGAATTCAAATTTATTTCCGGTGAAAGCAAACGGTGATGTTCTGTTTCTGTCGGTATTGTCCAGCAGCAGTTCAGGAATGGAGCGATGTAGATCCAGCTTTAGAATAGCTTCGTCCTGCTCATCAAAATCTTCGCCTACTCTTTGCTCAATATCATCCAGAACTTTGCGCAGATTCTGACCTACAAACACAGAGATAATTGCAGGAGGTGCTTCGTTTGCCCCCAGTCTGTGATCGTTGCCGGCAGAGGCTATGGAAGCACGCAGCAAATCGGAGTACTCATATACTGCTTTGATGGTATTTACAAAGAAGGTAAGGAAAAGTAAATTTGTTTTAGGTGTTTTGCCCGGTGCCAAAAGATTGATGCCCGTGTCGGTTGCCAGGCTCCAGTTGTTGTGTTTACCGCTACCGTTGATACCAGCAAATGGCTTTTCGTGCAACAATACTTTTAGTTTATGTCGTCTTGCCACACGGTTCATAATATCCATCAACAAAATGTTGTGGTCAACTGCTATGTTTACTTCTTCAAATATTGGCGCCGCTTCAAATTGAGCAGGCGCAACCTCGTTGTGACGTGTTCTTAGCGGAATGCCCAGCTTATAAGATTCATATTCAAACTCACGCATAAAGGCATACACTCTTTGAGGAATGGAACCGAAATAGTGGTCTTCCAGTTGCTGTCCTTTTGCAGGAGATGCGCCGAATACCGTTCTGCCGCATTGAATAAGATCGGGTCTTGCATTTGCCAAACCTTCGTCAATAACGAAATATTCCTGTTCCCAACCCAGTGTTGGCGTTACCTTAGTGATATTTTTATCGAACAGATTTGCCACTTCTGTAGCAGATTTGTTTACTGCATCCAATGCTTTTAAAAGAGGAGCTTTATAATCGAGAGATTCGCCTGTGTATGAAACAAAGATCGTAGGGATACACAGCGTTCTGCCGTTGGCAACTTCATAAATAAAAGCCGGAGAGGTTGGGTCCCAGGCGGTATAACCTCTTGCTTCAAAAGTAGCACGTATGCCTCCGTTGGGGAAAGAAGATGCATCGGGTTCCTGCTGAATCAGTGCTGCGCCGTCAAATTCTTCAATGGCAGTACCGTCACTTTTCAGTGTGAAGAATGAATCGTGTTTTTCGGCAGTTGTACCCGTAAGCGGCTGAAACCAGTGTGTGTAGTGTGTAACGCCTTTGCTTTCTGCCCACGCTTTCATACCCACTGCAATCTGACCTGATAAAGCTCTGTCTAACTTTCTGTTTCCTTTTATAGCCTGTAGCAAACCTTTATACGCTTCATCATTCAGGTATTTTCTGGCTTTTTCGAGAGAGAAAACATTTTCGCCGAATATTTCGGTTACTTTAGGCAGCTCGGGAGCCACTCTTCTGTAACTGTCATTTTCTACCAGTGAATTCAAAGCTTTAAATCTGATTAACATATTCTATATTTTTTAATTTATTATATTGGTTATGTAAACAATAATATTTGGCAAAAGTAATAGCTAATCAGTCAAAAAAATAAAAAATGATGAAATATTTTTACATATTTATTTATTTAATGTTTTGAAAGTTTATTTATAAAATAGAAATTTTATTGAAAATTATTGATAATTAACGGTTTTTACCAATAAATTTTTTACTAATGTGTATTAGTTATTGAAATAAATATAATCTGTTAAGTTTAGGGTGTGAGAGGTATATCAACAGTAAAAGTTGATCCTTTGCCCGGCTCGCTGTCTATTTTAACGCGGCCTTTGTGTGCTTCCACAATAGATTTTACGTAATTCATTCCCAGTCCAAAGCCTTTTACATTGTGAAGATTACCGGTGTGAGCACGATAGAATTTTTCGAAAACACGTTTTGCTGTTTCTTTTGACATGCCGATGCCGTTGTCCTGCACTTTTACGCTCAGATATTTTCCGGTATTGACTGTAGAAACCACCACATGCGCCTGCACTTCGGGCCGTGAATATTTTACGGCATTGTCCATCAGATTATTGATAAGATTGCCAAAATGTACCGGGTCGGCAAGGATAAGATCGTTTTTGGCATTTATTTTAAGCTCTGCATAGCCATCGTTTTTATCTTTTAGTTGCAAGGCAAAAGAATCTACCACGCTTTGAATTATTTCATGAGCGTTTACATTCTTCATATCCAGATTAAACTCCTGCTTATCGGTAAAGGCAGCTTTAAGAATAGTTTCCACATGCTTGTTCATCCGCAGGTTTTCATCTTTAATGATTTGGGTAAAATAGGCCTGCTTTTCAGGATTCTCCACCACTTTTTTATTCTGCAATGCATCTACAGCCAGAGATATGGTTGCCAGCGGTGTTTTGAACTCATGCGTCATATTATTGATAAAATCATTTTTGATTTTACCCAGATTGCGCTGCTGAATGATGGTTTTTACTGCCAGATAAAATGCTGCGAGTGTGATAACGGAATACATTAAAAACCCTAAGATTACCAGCCATTGCGACCGTAAAACCTGCATGGTAATATTGGGAATATACACAATCAGACTTTCTGAAATGCCGCCAGACTCTACGAGGCCAATATTTTTAATGATTGGTTTGGCAGATTTATTTTCCAGTACAGAATCCATACTCATCGGAATAAAGCCCGGCGTGCTGAGTGTAACGGATTTTATACGCGGAGCAATAAAACTGTTGACAACGCCAAACTCTATATACAGATTTTTTTCATCGTGTTGTTCCAATGCTTTTGCAAACATATTTTCTATTTCCTCCAACGAAAAAGAACTTTTAACGGTAGTGATGGTAGGGATGTTTAATATATCTTCCGGAAACTGCAAAGGTGTGCGCGGCATAGGCCTGTAAGAAATAGACAATCTTTCACCAATATTATTGGCAACCTCTTCGGTGGCAATGGTTACGCGTTCAATGGTGCGTTGCCTAGAAGAATCAATCAGATTCACTATCCATGTAGCCTGTATAATAAAGAATCCCACAAGTGAGATGATAACAAGCAATATACTTAGTGGTATCTGTTTCTTCATTAATACAAAAGCTTACTTCCAGTTTTTAGCCGGTTTTTTAAATAGTGTTGATGCAAAAATAAGATAATATACGCATTGCCAGATGTCGAGCACGGGAAACCATTTCCATAAATCTTTTTCATCCAGCTTTTCCATACTGCCTTTCCATACAATAGCGAGCACTATCATCCGCAAAATATATACCGCAATTGCCAGCCACCAGTTATAGAAGATGGCAGTAAGTATAAGTAAGGGATATATCAAAAAATTAGTGAGTGCATATAAACCCAGTAAAAACTTTATTTTTCCGGGATAATATTTTCCGGTGGTGTAGTGTCTGGCTTTTTGTTTTCGCCAGTTTTTCCAGGTGCGCTCGGGTTCACTGAAAGTAAATGTATCTTTATCAATCATAATGGCGGTATTGGTTTTATCAGCCACTTTGCAGATAAACAAATCATCGTCGCCGCCCGGAATATGATTAATGGATGAGAAACCCTTGTTTTGCAGAAACACCGTTTTCTTATAGGCGAGATTTCTGCCCACGCCCATGTACGGCATTCCGGCAAGCGCATAAGAAAAATATTGCAATGCGGTATGGAAGGTTTCAAAACGAATGAGTTTGTTTAAAAAACCTTTGCGTTTGTTATACGGTCCGTAGCCCAGCACAATGTCTTTGGTGTCGGTAAAAGCTGATTGCATTTTCTGCATCCAGAATTCGCTGGCAGGCATGCAATCGGCATCGGTCATTAACAGCAATTCTGTTTTTGCAGACATAATACCCATGGACAGCGGGAATTTTTTACCCGGAATGTTGGATGAACTTTGTTTTAGCGTAAGTGTATGCAGTTGTTTAAAAGATTTCTGCAGCTCTTCGAGTATGTATTTAGATTCGTCGGTTGAGTTATCATTTACAACCAATACAGAATGTGTGGTATTGTAATTTTGCACCAGCACACCCGGCAGATTTTTTACCAGATTGGCAGCTTCATCTTTGGCGCAGATGATAACCGTAAGCGGATTATTAAGCGTGTAGTCTTTAGGTTTCTCTTTATAAAAAGCCAGTTTGGCAAAAAAAAACAGATAATAAAACAGTTGTATGCCTACAACCAAACAGAAAAAGATAAACAATATTAACGCACTATGCTCGTTAAGAAATTCCATTATGTCCATTGAGCAAAAGTACTTATTTCAAATGAATACATATATTGTTTTATACCCAATTTTTCTACAGATTATAGAATGTGGGTTATTGGGTTATTAAGTTAACTTGTTATCAGGTTATGGCACCTGCTGTTCGGGATTTATAATTCCGAAGTCTTATCACAGGATTTGTAATCCTGTAAATAACAGACCAGTTTTTTGAAAAATAAAAGTTGTAACCGTTACGTTTTTCTCTTTGCTGACGGACAGATATCGGGTTGCTCTCCCAAACAACTTTTCATTACATAACGAAAGTGTTTGCTCTCGTCTAATCCGAGACTGCTTCGTCATTACACTACGGTCCATTCCTCGCAGTGACGGCAAGGGTCTACGTCATCCTATGTTTGCAAAAAGTTTTAAATTAGAAGATTTACATTAAAGAGAAAAGAAAGGGTAAAGAATAAAGCTATTAATCGTCATTAGTCTAAAAGACAGTTCGCAATGTCGGCTCCTTTACCC
>JAEWWO010000123.1 GCA_023396345.1 Bacteroidota bacterium | reverse complement strand
TGATTACCTAATGCGTGGTGAAATCGTTCCTGGCAAAACTAAAACAATTCATCATTATGCTGGTTCTTGGTTGTCACCATCAATTAAATTCAAAAAAATGATAAAAAAAGTAATTATAAAGATTTTTGGTGAAAATTTTATTGAAGCTTTAAAAAAAAGGAAGCGTTAATGACTTTAACAATATTTACTCCAACTTATAACAGAGGGTATATTCTTCCTGAACTATATAAAAGCCTTTGTAATCAAACATCACAGTGTTTTAAATGGTTAATTGTTGATGACGGCTCTTCAGATAATACTCGCGAATTAGTGAAGTCATGGATAACTGAAAATAAAATATCTATTACATATATTTACCAAAAGAACCAAGGAAAAATGCAAGCCCACAATACAGGTGTGCTTAGTTGTGATACAGATTTATTTCTATGCGTTGATTCTGATGATTATATTACATCGAACACAGTTAATGATATTTTAACTGCATATCCGACATTACCAGATAATATCGCGGGTATTATTTCGTATAAAGGAAAATCAACAACTAAAGTTATTGGTACCGAGTTTCCAGATAATTTAAAAATATCGACATTGGGTCACTTATACCAGTTAGGGTTTAAAGGTGATACGACCTTAACATTCAAGACAGAAATTTTAAAAAAATTTTTATTCCCAAAGTTTCCAAATGAAAAATTTCTAACTGAAGCCTTTGTTTATAATCAAATAGATATAATCTATGCATATTTTTTGCTTAGAAAAATTCATATTGTATGTAATTATAGAAGTGATGGTTATACACAAAACGCTTTAAAGTTACAGATTGAAAACCCCATTGGCTATCTGGAATATTATAAACAGTGTGCTTCACTGGAAACACAGCTAAAGAAAAAAATATACTATCAAGTACAATGCATATCATTTGCTTTATTTGATAAACAAAGAATAAAACTTGTTGATTTGAAAAGTGTTATATTGTTTTTTCCATTAGCTGTTGCTTTAAAAATACGTAGAATAGTAAAGTTTGTTTACTTAAATATATAAATCTATTGATACACTCTATTTTTATAATTTTTCAGCTCCTCTAACGTATTAATCTATAATTATTGTGATATGAAAAAAAACATTTCATCAAATAAGATGCAGTATGCCTTCATTCTTTTAAGTTATATTGGAAGTTATTTGAATAATGATTACGTTTTATTGCTTTCGTTAGTTTATTTTATAGTTCTTTTAATATTTGTCCCTATAGAACAGTGTTTGATAGTTTTTATAAAAATATCCCCCTTATTCATGATTACTTTGGACAATGTACTTATTTATCCGTATTTATTAATTATTCCTATTTTTAAAATGATTCCAAAAATAAAACTTAATTTTTTAATAGTAATTTATATATTTTTACTTGGTTGTATTATTTTTTATAATGATTTTGGTAAATTTTATTTTTCAAATATGTTAATATATTTGAATATTATTTTTTTAATATTGTTTGTAAACAGTGTTGATTTGGTAAAAATTTATTCTATAGAAATTATTGATAATTTAATTATTACAAATGTTATCTTTTTATTATTTACAGTGGTTACAGGAGAAGTCATTTTCATGCATGCTAGATTAGGAGCGGAGTTTTCACAATTTGGTGGTTCTATGGGAATACCACTTAATGCTTTAATACTAATATGTTGTTCATATCTAAAATATTTTAGATATGAGCGTAACTATAAAATGTTTTGGATGTTATTTACTTTATCATTCATAGTCGGACTATTAACTATTTCTAGAGTGTTTATTCTTGGATTATGTTTTTTCATTATATGCCTTATTATTGATATTAAAGAAAATAAACGTTCTTTTTTTCTGTTTTTCTTTCTTATTCTATTTTTCTTTTCTTTGATAACAATATTTTTTAGTCAATTCAATTATTTACTCACACGTGGAGAAACTGATATATCGACAGGGCGGTTTGACATTTATGCATCAATACTAACATTTCTTTTTTCAAATGTTAGTGATTTACTATTTGGTACAGCGACAGGATATGCTACCTTTCTATCTGCAGAATATCCTATATTAAAGATGTCAGCACATAACTTATTTCTAGAACTCATTATGCAATTTGGTTTAGTTGGTTTTTTGTGTATAGTATATATTGTAACGAATGGAACATCTTTAAAAAAAATACCTAAGGAATATTTTAGAACATCTTTTACAGAATACATTCCGTTAATAGTATACATATCTAGCTTTTTAGTAAGTGGATCTATATATTATACAAAGACAATAATTACATTTATTGCTTTGTTTTTAATAAAAAAATATAAAATTTAACTATATTTTTTAAGAAATCATTCATATATGAATATAATATATTCTAAAACTAATTAACAAGTAAACAATGCTGTTCTAGTCAGTATTAAATTGTCTCGAATCGTGAATCAATTTTAAATTTTAACATCCAAATTGATATATAATTAATTGATGTAGTATGATTTGATAACCATAAAATAATAAGAGTTTATAATGATAGCAGTTCTAAATTTTCATTTTGCAGATAATTATGGTGCTGTTTTAGTTGCATATTCTTTACAAAAACAACTTCAAAAATTATCCTATTTTCCTATTAATATTAATTTTATTCCCGACTCATTTTCAAATAAAATTTATACAAATGCATTTAATAGCTTTAGAAATAAATTTATTTTATCAACAAATCGATATTCTTCTTTTGAAGGATTATTATTGTCTAATGGTATTTTTGATAAAATAATAGTAGGTAGTGATCAAGTTTTTAGAATGCATTATAATCATATATTTATGCTTAACTGGGTTAGTGGTCAAAAAACACTAATATCTTATGCTAGTTCTTTTGGAGCTGCTAAATTAAAAGCTAATCTCTTTGAAAAAATAAAATCTAAAAAACTTCTCTCTCGCTTCGACGCCCACTCCGTCCGCGAATCCAGTGGCGTCCATATCATGAAGAACACCTTCGGGCTTGATGCCATACAGGTTCTCGATCCGACGCTCCTTCTTGAGCCCAAGGACTATCAGCCCATTATTGATAGCGAACCCTGCGCACAGCCGGAAAAATATGTGGGAGTCATGTTCTTGGATGATGAGCACTGGGATGAGTTCCGGGCATCGGCTCTCTATAAAAAACTGTCTGCGGAATACGAAATCGTGAACATCTGCAAGGACGAGCAGGGAGAATTCCGCTCTGTACCGCAATGGCTCAGTTACATTAAACACGCTTCCTTGATGGTAACGGATTCCTTTCACGGAACAGTGTTTTCGATCATTTACCGTAAGCAGTTCATTACCCGCGCCACCGCAAACCGCGGCAACGCCCGACTGGAAAGTTTGTGTAGCACCTTGGATATACCTCTTTCCCGTTTCTGCCCTTCCTTCGATAAGAAAAACGACACGCAATTCGACACCCCGCTTGACTTTGCTCCGGTATGGAAACGCATTGAAGAAGAGCGCGTCGTTTCGCTTGACTATCTCAAACGTAGCCTCGCCATGGAGCCTACCTACAAGGAATTCATTCCTGTTCGCCGGGATCGGTTGTCCATTCCTATCCTCAGCATCGAAGAACGTGAACACGATAAACGTCTTTTGCTCTTCGGCTGTATCCCCGTGGTGTGTAAGCCCTTGAAGGGCAATTCGATGTATCTATTCGGTAAAATAGCCTTTTCCCGTGAGACGCTTTCAGGTCTGAAGCGCAGACTGCTCAAACGATGAATCAGCGCACAGCGGGCATCGCGCTTTCTTATGCGACCTTGGGC
>JAEWWO010000108.1 GCA_023396345.1 Bacteroidota bacterium | reverse complement strand
CTACACATGTCTTTAGAGAGAGGTGCAGAGGAAATTATAACAGGTTCATTTCCTAATTTAAATAGTGTGTGTAATTATTTGATTGATTCTCAAAAAGATGTAATTCTTGCCTGCTCTGCATGGAAAGATCGGTTCAATTTAGAAGATACTTTATTTGCCGGTGCTGTGATAGATTCTGTAGGCAAATATTTTACAATCCATTGCGATAGCAGCTTAATGGCACAAAATTTGTATAAACTGCATCAGGGAGATTTAGAAAGTTTTGTTAGAAAAACTACGCATTGGCACCGACTCTCAAAATACGGATTGGAACAGGATATGCTTTATTGCATTCAACCTAATATAGCTGATGTGTTACCTTATTATAGCAAAGCCGAAAAACACCTTAAATCAAAAAACTAAATTACAAATTATTAAAAGAAACAAAATGAAGAAATTACTTTTAAGTACCCTTATGGTAGGCGCAGCATTATTAGGGTTAAACGCAGAGGCATCTGCACAAAATTACAGATTAGCAGGTGGTGTTTTTGCAGACCATGGTTATGTTGGAGCATCAGTTAAAGGCTTCTTAAGTGGTAAAAATGCATTACATGGATTAGTAGGTTTTTCCGGTAAAAGTGTAAACCTTGGTTTAGAGTATCATTATCAAAATCCAATTCCTGGTGCTAATGGCTTAGATTGGTACGTAGGTGTGGGTGGTCATGGTCATTTACACAGTGGTGATGCAGGAAGCGATTTCGCTGCAGTTCCAATGATTGGTTTAGAATATACAATTCCCGGAGTGCCTCTGAATTTTGCTCTTGACTGGCGTCCACACCTGTACTTGACAGGTCCTGGCTTCTCTGCCGGACATGTAGGTGGCGGTGTTAGATTTGTATTCAACAAATAAATTCAACCTTACTTATAAAAAAGCGAACGGCAACGTTCGCTTTTTTTGTGCATCTCATTAAAGAATAATGACTATTTTTGCAGGGCATGAAATCCAAAACATTAAAAGCTAATAAGGTTAATATAATCACACTGGGATGCAGTAAAAATCTGGTTGACAGTGAAGAACTGAGTGGTCAGCTGCATGCTAACAATATTGCCGTAGTTCATGAAAATGAAAAGCTGGATCATAATATTGTGGTAGTAAACACTTGCGGTTTTATAGATAAAGCCAAAGAAGAAAGTATAAATACCATTTTAGATCAGGTAGAACTTAAAAACAAAGGAAAACTCGATAAAGTATATGTTACAGGATGTTTAAGTGCCCGCTACAGAGAAGATCTGGAACAGGAAATACCTGATGTGGATGCCTGGTTTGGCACAATGGAGTTGCCTTTGATTTTAAAACAACTGAATGCCGATTATAAATCTGAACTTTTAGGTGAACGATTATTAAGCACACCCACACATTATACTTATTTAAAAATAAGTGAAGGTTGCAATCGTACCTGCTCGTTTTGTGCTATTCCTTTGATGAGAGGCGGTCACGTAAGTAAACCGGTGGAAGCAATTGTAGCGGAGGCTGAAAGGCTGGTGAAATCAGGCGTTAAAGAGATTATGCTCATTGCGCAGGAGCTCACTTATTATGGTTTGGATTTATATAAAGAAAGAAAGTTAGCTTATTTGCTTGAGCAACTTTCTGAAATTGAAGGACTGGAGTGGATAAGATTACATTATGCCTATCCTAACAAATTTCCGATGGATGTGATAGAAGTAATGAAAGCGAAAAAGAATATTTGCAATTATGTAGATATACCTTTGCAGCATGCCAGCAACAACATGCTGAAAGCAATGAAAAGGCAAACTACACGCGAGGAAACAGAAAGTCTTATCCAAAAGTTGAGAGCCGAAATTCCGGATATTTGTATCAGAACAACGTTAATAACAGGTTTTCCGGGAGAAACTCTGGAAGATGTGGAAGAACTGAAAGATTTCCTTGAAAAAAACCGTTTAGACAGAGTGGGGATTTTTACTTACAGCCACGAAGAAGACACAAGTGCGTATGATCTGGAAGACAATATTCCCGAAGAAGAAAAAAGAAGAAGGGCAGAAGATATTATGTCTGTGCAGCAGGAAATCAGTTACGAAAAAAATCTGGATAAAGTAGGTACGATATTTCGTGTTTTGGTAGATAAAAAAGAGGCAGGAAAATATATTGGCAGAACAGAATTTGACAGTGTGGAAGTAGATAACGAAGTAATTATTTCATCAAGGAAACCGTTGAAAATAGGAGAGTTTGTAAATGTAAAAATCCGTCATGCTTACGATTACGATTTAGAAGGAGATGTGGTTGAATAATTTAAGTACGAATAAAAAAATACGTTGAGTAAAAATATTGCATATACCGATACAGGCTTTTTTTCAAAATTAATTACAGATTATATCAACGGAAATGAAGCCGTGAAGCCATTTTACAGGCATGATGTAAATCTGGAAGGAGTAAAAGAAGCTATTCAGTCAAGAAATTATTTTCCCGGTTTCAGAGAGGAGCTTACAAATGTGTTGGAGGAGCAATATCAAAACGTTAGGATTAACAACGCTGTTAATAATAATATAGACCTGCTCAAAAAAGAAAACACTTACACCATTACTACTGCGCATCAGCCCAATATACTTACCGGGCCGCTTTATTTTATTTATAAAATTTTGCACGTAGTTAAGATGGCTCAGGAATTAAAAAAATCATTTCCTGAAAATAATTTTATACCTGTATATTATATGGGTAGCGAAGATGCAGATTTGGATGAGTTAAATAATATAACTATTCAGGGAAAAAAATATATATGGCAAACCGCTCAAACAGGCGCTATCGGCAGAATGATTACAGACGATAAATTATTATCATTAATTAATGAATTGCAGGGGCAGATAGGCGTAAATCCTTATGGCAATGAATGGATCGACATATTAAAATCATGCTACACCAAAAATAAAACTATTAAGCAGGCAACGTTTGAATTGTTGCATCATCTCTTTGGTAATTACGGATTGGTTGTTTTAATTCCTGATAATGCAGCACTGAAGAAAACTTTTCAGCCTGTTG
>JAEWWO010000079.1 GCA_023396345.1 Bacteroidota bacterium | reverse complement strand
CGGAAAGTAAAAGCGGCAATGATACTTCTAATGTAAAACCCAAAGGAACACTACATTGGGTAAACATTGCAGATGCTATTGATACTGAGCTACGTTTGTACGACAGATTATTCACTGAAGAAGATATGGATAGCGTACCAGGTGAATATACAGATTATCTGAATCCTGATTCGCTGGTAATTTTGCCTCATGCCAAAGCTGAACCTGAATTGAAAAACGCAAAACCCGGTGTAGGATATCAGTTTTTAAGGAAGGGATACTTTACATTGGATAAAAATGCCACTGACGAGCATCTTATCTTTAACAGAGCAGTAGGGCTAAAGGATAGCTGGGCAAAAGGAAATAAATAACTTTCTCAAAGCTAAGTATAATGAAGCTTTTAGAGCAATTTCAAAAAAACTGGCATAAGAAATTTGCTGATTTGCTGCCAAAAAATCATCGTGTTTTACTGGCAGTAAGTGGCGGATTGGATAGTGTGGTCATGGCAGATTTATTCACTAAAAGTTCAATTGATTTTGCCGTAGCGCATTGTAATTTTAAATTAAGAGGTGAGGATAGTGATGAGGATGAGGTATTTGTAAGGAATCTGGCTGAACGTTATGGTAAGGAAATTTTTATAATCAACTTTGATACACAACAATATGCATCTCAGCAAAGTATCAGTATAGAAGAAGCTGCCCGAAACCTTCGCTACCACTGGTTTTCAGAATTATTGAATACGCACCAAGATTTAGATTTTGTAGCTACTGCCCATCATGCCAATGATAATATTGAAACTGTTTTAATGAATTTTTTCAGAGGCACAGGATTACAGGGTATGACAGGAATACCGGAGAGAAATGATAAAATTATCCGTCCGCTTTTGTTTGCAACAAAACAGGAACTGGAAGAATATTTTGAAAATAACGAAACACTTAAAAAACTTGGCTACAGAACAGATGTTACAAACTTTTCTGATGATTTCACCAGAAATGCCTTCCGGTTAAATATTATTCCGCTCATAAAAAAGCATTTTCCTGATACAGAAAACAATATCCTTAACAATATTTCACGATTTAGTGAAATAAATGATCTCTACAAAACTCAGGTTGAAACTCAGAAAAAGAAATTATTTATTAAAAATAATAATGAGTTTTATTTGCCCGTTTTACTCTGGCAAAAAAATCCGTCCGCTAAAACCCTGTTATGGGAATACCTGAAACAGTATAACTTTTCTTCCAGACAAATTCCGGAAATAGAAAAACTATTCAGTGCGGATAATGGAAGCCATATATCTTCTGCCACACACAGGATTTTTAAAAACAGAAAACATCTTGTTTTAACGCAACTGGATTCAACATCAGCACAGGAAATTTTAATTGAAAAAGAAGATACAAAAATTGAATTTACATCCGGTAATTTATTTTTTACAGCGTATCAAAATGACAATAAAATCATCTCTGATAAAAATGTTGCATTGCTCAATATTAAGGAAGTGAAATTCCCGTTGATGTTAAGAAAATGGAAGACCGGAGATTATTTTTACCCTTTAGGAATGAAAAAAAAGAAAAAACTCTCCAGGTTTTTTATAGATAACAAGCTGTCTTTATCCGAAAAAGAAAATTGCTGGGTTATTGAATCAGACAAAAGAATCATTTGGATTGTAGGTCAGAGGATTGACGAACGCTTCAAAATCAAGCCTTCTGTGCAACAAGTACTTAAAATAGAATTTTATCCAAACAAATAGCTAACATTTTTTACACAATAACAATTTTGTGACAAAGGTCTATTTTTATCCCCTGTATAAAAATGTATCTTTACATTTTAAAAAATATACATTTCTGTAATGAGCAATTTATTCGCAAAACAATCAAAAGAATTTCAAAAAAGACATATTGGACCCAACGATAATGAAACAAAAGAAATGCTTGAAACTATTGGTATTTCTACTGTTCAGGAACTGGTCGATAAAACTATTCCTTCGCAGATAAGACTGGATAAAGATCTTCGTTTGCCCGAAAGCATTAGTGAACAGGAGTTTTTACTGGATGTGTGGCAGACAGCGACCATGAATAAAGTTTACCGTTCTTATATTGGTCAGGGTTATTACAATACAATCACACCTTCTGTTATCCTGAGAAATGTCTTTGAGAATCCGGGATGGTATACTCAATATACTCCTTATCAGGCGGAGATTTCACAGGGAAGATTAGAAAGTCTGCTTAATTATCAAACGGTAATATCTGACCTTACCGGACTGGAAATTGCCAATGCTTCTTTACTGGATGAAGGTACGGCAGCAGCGGAAGCTATGAGCATGCTTTTTGGTCGTAGTAATCCCAAAGAAATTACTAAGCCTAAGTTTTTTGTTGATGAAAATATTTTTCAGCAGACCAAAGATGTAATCGCTACCAGAAGCGTGCCTTTTGGTATTGAAACGGTAACAGGAAATTACAATGAAGTTGAAATTGATGATACTTTCTTCGGAGCTATCGTGCAATATCCTAACAGCAAAGGTTCAATAGAAGATTATCGTTCCTTTATAGAGAAAGTACACAACGCAGGTGGTTACGTGGTAATGGCTGCTGATTTGTTGGCACTTACCTTGCTTACTTCACCCGGAGAATTAAATGCAGATGTGGCTGTTGGTTCTTCTCAGCGTTTCGGCGTGCCGATGGGATATGGTGGCCCTCATGCAGCTTATTTTGCCACTAAGGAAGAATTTAAAAGAGAAATACCCGGAAGAATTATTGGAATCAGTGTAGATGCCTACGAAAATCAGGCTTTGAGAATGGCATTGCAAACGCGTGAGCAGCACATTAAAAGAGAAAGAGCAACTTCCAATATTTGTACAGCACAGGCATTACTGGCAAACATGGCTGCCATGTACGCTGTATATCACGGTCCGCAGGGATTAAAAGAAATTGCACAGCGTATAGCGTTGATTGCGCAGACAATAGCAGAAGAGTTAGCTGTTCTGGGAATTGAAAATGAAAATAAATATTACTTCGATACCATAAGAGTGAAGGCTGACAGGACTGTTATAGAACCCATTGCAGAAAAAAACAGTATTAATTTTCTTTATACCGAAGACGGATATATTCAGATTTCTGTAGATGAAACCACTACGCAGCAGGATGCGCTGGATATTGTATACATCTTTTCTGAAGCTAAAGGATTAGATGAAGCTACAATCGGTTTCGATTCTGAGGATTTTGAATTGAATAATATTCCTGATGAACTTGAAAGAAAATCATCTTATTTAACGCATGAGGTATTCAATAAGCATCATAGTGAAACTAAGATGATGCGTTATATAAAGAAACTTGAAAAGAGAGATTTGGCCCTGAATATCAGTATGATTTCTCTGGGAAGTTGCACTATGAAACTGAATGCAGCTACTGAAATGATTCCTTTAAGTTGGCCTGAATTTGCCTCTATACATCCTTTTGTGCCTCAGGCGCAAGCAAGAGGTTACGAAAAAGTAATCAGCGAACTGGGTGAATATTTATCTGTAATTACAGGTTTGGATGCTTGTAGTCTGCAACCCAACAGTGGAGCACAGGGAGAATATGCCGGATTGATGACAATTAAAAGATATCATGAAGCAAAGGGAAATGCGCACAGAAATGTAGTGCTGATACCGATTTCTGCACACGGCACCAATCCAGCTTCTGCGGCAATGGCAGGAATGAAAATCGTCATTATTAAAAGTGATGATAAAGGGTTGATTGATGTGGATGACTTAAAAGAAAAAGCAGAAGCCAATAAAGATAATTTAGCGGCTGTAATGGTTACCTATCCTTCAACCTACGGAATTTTTGAAGAAAGAATTAAAGATATTTGTCAGATTGTACATGACAATGGCGGACAGGTTTACATGGACGGAGC
>JAEWWO010000043.1 GCA_023396345.1 Bacteroidota bacterium | reverse complement strand
TTTATTAAATGCTTTTTCCGCATCCCCCCACCTGCAACAGCTTGCAGACAGGATTTCTTTTGCCTCAAACGAAAAAATTTATCTGAAAAACTTGTTTGGAAGTGCAACAGAATTTATTGCTGCATCCGTTTTTCAAAATGAAAAACTGAATACTTTCAATCATGTTTTTATTTTAAATGATGCTGAAGAAGCCGCCTATTTTCACAATACGCTGGAGAGTCTTACTGACGCCTTAAATATTTTTTACTATCCCGCATCTTTTAAAAACAGAAAAAACTTTGAACTGCTCAATTCTTCTCATGTAATGTTGCGGACAGAAACGCTTACGAAATTTTCGAGTCCTTCCGGAAACCGGGCAGGAGCAATTGTTACTTATCCGGAAGCTATTTTTGAGAAAGTGGTTTTGCCACAATCCTTGAGTAAAAATATTCTGCATATAAAAGTTAACGACACTTTGGATATTGATGGCATACTCGAAGCCTTTGTGGATAAAGGATTTGTGCGTACAGACTTTGTTTACGAACCGGGACAGTTTGCCATTCGTGGCGGAATACTGGATATTTATTCTTTTGGAAACGAGAAACCCTACAGAATTGAATTATTTGGAAATGATGTAGACAGTATTCGTTTGTTTGATCCGGAAACACAACTTAGCGAAAGAAAACTTTTGCAGGTATCTATTATACCAAATGTGGAAAGTCAGTTTCAGTCGGACGAAAAAATATCTCTCTTCAGCTTTCTTCCTGAAAACACAGTTTTCTGGCTTAAAGACTGGGACATTATTGAAGAGGAAGTAAACAAACAAAATGCAGACCTTGATGCATTCATCAATAAAAAACAACAATCTTCAACAGAGCATACAGAGTTTGAAGATGATCCTGACGAAAGCAAAATTCTGAAAGATTTAAACAGAGAAGATTTTATCCATTCATCAGAAATAAAAAATCACTTTCTAAATAGTCATACCATTGAAATTGGCTACCAGCCTCACTTTGCAAGTTTTGAAATTGAATTTAATACAAAATCACAACCTTCTTTCAACCGTAACTTTGAGTTGCTGATTGACAATCTGAAATCTTACGAAAAGAAAGAATACTCTATTTATATTTTCTCTGAACAATCCAGACAATTAGAAAGATTAAACAGCATTTTCACCGATCTGAATACGGAAATTCAGTTTACTCCCATTGCTAAAAGTATTCACGAAGGATTTATTGATGATGATTTAAAAGTAGTTTGCTATACCGATCATCAGATATTTCAGCGCTATCATAAATATAAAGTAAAACAGGCTTTCAATAAAAGCAAGGCGCTTACATTAAAAGCTTTAAAAGAATTGCAACCCGGAGATTACGTAACCCATATTGACCATGGAGTTGGCGTGTACAGCGGCTTGCAGAAGCTTGAAGTAAACGGAAACGTACAGGAGGCGGTGAGAATTATTTATCAGAATCAGGATATTTTATACGTGAACATTAACTCGCTGCATAAAATTTCTAAATACACAGGCAAAGATGGCACTGTGCCTAAAATAAATAAACTCGGCAGCGATTCGTGGAATAAATTAAAAGAAAAGACTAAAGCTAAAGTAAAGGAAATTGCTTTTGACCTTATAAAACTTTACGCTGAACGCAAGGCCCAGAAAGGGTTTGCATTTTCGCCGGACAATTACATGAACACCGAACTGGAGGCGAGTTTTATTTATGAAGATACGCCCGATCAAAGCAAAGCAACGGCTGATGTTAAGCGCGACATGGAAAGTCCTGCACCAATGGACAGGTTGATTTGCGGAGATGTGGGTTTTGGTAAAACAGAAATTGCTATTCGTGCGGCTTTCAAATCTGTAGTAGACGGGAAGCAGGCAGCCATTATGTTTCCTACAACTATTCTGGCGTATAAGCATTACAAAACATTTTCTGAACGACTGTAAGAATTTCCGGTAAAGGTTGATTATCTGAATCGTTTTAAATCATCCAAAGAAAAAAAAGAAACACTACAGCAACTTGCCGAAGGTAAAACAGACATCATCATCGGCACACATGCATTATTAGGCAAGGATGTAAAGTTCAAAGATCTGGGAATAATGATTGTTGACGAAGAGCAGAAATTTGGCGTGGGACATAAAGAAAAACTGAAGACAATAAAAACAACTGTTGACAGTCTTACACTTACTGCAACGCCCATACCGCGTACACTTCAGTTTAGTCTGATGGGCGCAAGAGATTTAAGTATCATTAACACACCTCCGCCAAACAGGCAGCCAATACAAACAGAGGTACAAACTTTTAATCAGGATTTTATAAGAGATGCTATTTACTTTGAAATAGAAAGAGGCGGACAGGTTTTTGTTATCTTCAATCGCATACAAGGCGTAAAAGAAATGAGTGCTTTGTTGCAAACGCTTTGTCCCGACCTGAGCATTTCCTATGCCCATGGGCAAATGGACGGGAAAGAACTGGAAGAAAAAATAATGGATTTCATCAAGCGAAAATATGACGTGCTTGTGTGCACCAATATCGTGGAAAGCGGCGTGGATATACCGAATGTAAACACCATCATCATCAACAATGCGCATCATTTTGGCTTGAGCGATTTGCATCAATTACGCGGACGTGTAGGCAGGAGCAACAAAAAAGCATTCTGTTATCTCATAGCTCCGCCAATGAGTACCTTGCCGCCGGATTCAAGAAAAAGATTACAAACGCTGGAACAGTTCAGCGATTTGGGTAGCGGATTTCAAATAGCAATGCGAGATCTGGACATACGCGGTGCAGGCAATCTTTTGGGCGGAGAACAAAGCGGATTCATGGCGGATATTGGATTTGAAATGTATCAGAAAATTCTGGAAGAAGCAATAAGAGAACTCAAAAGAAATAATTTTAAAGAACTTTTTAAAGAAGAAATCAGTAAGCAGGACGATTATGTTACAGACTGCACCATAGATACAGATCTGGAAATTTTAATACCTGATGAATATGTAGAAAGTATAACGGAAAGATTATCGCTCTACACAAGATTGGATAATCTGGAAACAGAGCAGGAATTAAAAGAATTCTATCAGGAACTTATAGACAGATTCGGACCTCCTCCAAAACAGGTTGATGATTTATTTGCGGTAATCAGAAGTCGTAAAACTGGCACCAACATTGGCTTTGAGAAGATTATACTTAAAGACTCAAAAATGCGGTGTTACTTTATCAATAAAAATGATTCGCCTTATTTTGAAAGTGAACTCTTTAATAATATACTTCAGTTCGTGCAAACAGGCACAAATATTGCCCGCTTAAAGCAGGTTGGCAACAACTTTATGATGATAGTAGACAATACTAAAACTGCGCTTTCCATGCAATTATTCCTTGAGAGAATGTGGAATGCGGTGAAACCAAAATAAACGGAATGAGCAATCAGGACCATAGAGAAAAAGAACATACAGAACATCACACTACGGGAGAAGAAGTAAGGCACATGATTATTGACAGGCTCAGAGCTTTGTGGAACTGGTACACGCCTCACAAAGATGATTCTGTATTTAAGAAAATAATAATCACACTGCTTAAAACACCTGTAATGCTGTTAGTGATATTGTTCTCTCCTGTTGCATTGATAATTTTGTTGTTTACTTTTATTGCCGCTTTTTAATGAGCAGTAAAACAGTTTTCATACTATCTGTGAGTTTATTTTTGTTGCATCAATTGGCTCAAAAGCTGATGAACATTAACTTTGAACCTGCAGATAATTATTTAGATCCATTATTGTTAATGCCCATATTGTTGCACCTGATTAAAATGGAAAGACAATGGCTGTTAAAAAGAAAATATACTTTTCGCTTTTGGGAAATAATTCTTTGGACTGTATCAATCAGT
The DNA here is from genome assembly GCA_023396345.1 of Bacteroidota bacterium. Classification (GTDB taxonomy): domain Bacteria; phylum Bacteroidota; class Bacteroidia; order Chitinophagales; family Chitinophagaceae; genus Haoranjiania. Next base: position 14,529 of record JAEWWO010000043.1, on the reverse strand, counting down.
ATAATAACAGAATATTTTTTCCCTAAATGGAATAATAAATTCACTGCTGATTATATAGATGTTTTATTATATTTTGCAGGTGTTGTCATTTATTATTTCGCAGACGAGCAAACAATTAACAAGAGGATGAAGCCGGGAAAATAATTTTTTTCTTATATTTCATTCTTATCAAACTATAAATCGATTATAAAAACAATTATATGCAAGTAGAAGTTAGAAATTTAAAATTAGAAGACTACGACCAGTTGATAGATTCCATGATTAGCGCCTATGATTATGAAACACAGGTATGGAAAAAAGCAACAATAGAGAGGCTTTTAAATATTTTCCCGAAAGGTCAGATATGTGTTGAGGTTGACGGAAAAGTTGTGGCAGTGGCACTTTCCATTATTCTGCGCTATAAATTTCTTGGAGATAAGCATACCTATGAAGAAGTGTTTGATAATGCAAAATTCAGTTTCCACACCAACTCGGGTGATGTACTGTACGGCATAGAAGTGTTTGTACATCCCGATTACAGAGGATTGCGCCTGGGAAGAAGAATGTATGATGCACGCAAAGAACTATGCGAAAGACTGAATCTTAAATCGATTGTTATAGGTGGCAGAATGCCCAATTATCATAAACATGCCGAGGAAATAAAGCCCACAGAATATGTAAAGAAAGTGATCAATAAAGAGATTTTTGATCCGGTACTCAACTTTCAGTTCTCCAACGATTTTCATGTAAAGCAAATTCTTCCCAACTATCTGAAAGACGACAAGGAATCCAAAGGCTTTGCTCTGCAAATGGAATGGAACAACATTTACTATTCTCAAAAGAAAAATACTTTAGCCGACAGCACTATTCGTTTGGGTCTGGTGCAATGGCAAATGCGTCAATTCGCTAATATCGATGCGTTTTACGAGCAGATTGAATATTTTGTAGATGTACTCAGCGATTATAAATCTGATTTTGTACTCTTTCCCGAATTTTTCAACACACCGTTACTTGCCGATTTAAACCACCTTGCAGAACACGAAGCCATGCGTGAACTGGCAAAAAAATCAGAAGAAATAAAAAATAAAATTTCGGAGTATGCCATTTCATACAACGTAAATATTATTGCCGGCAGCATGCCTACCGAAGAAGACGGCAAGCTCTACAACACAAGCTACCTGCTGCACCGCGACGGAAGCATATCAGAATACAGAAAAATTCACATCACGCCTAATGAAGTAAAATATTACGGCATGACCGGTGGTGATAAAATTGAAGTAATTGAAACCGACTGCGGACCAATAGGTATTGTTATTTGTTACGATGTTGAGTTTCCGGAACTTCCGCGAATTTTAGCCGATCAGGGAATGAAGATTTTATTTGTACCCTATCTTACCGATACGCAAAATGCCTACACACGCGTGCGCAATTGTGCGGCTGCAAGAGCTATCGAAAACGAATGCTATGTGGCAATCGCAGGTTGCGTGGGCAATTTACCTAAGGTAAGCAACATGGATATTCAGTTTGGTCAGGCAGCAGTTTTCACGCCCTCTGATTTCGCTTTTCCTACCAACGGCATTAAAGCTGAAGCAACCCCAAACACAGAAATGACGCTGATTGTAGACGTTGATTTGAATCACCTGAAAGATTTACATCATTTTGGTTCGGTACAAACAATGAAAGACAGAAGACTTGATTTATACAACGTGAATGTAAAAAAGTAACAACGGACGAAATACGTTTTCCAATTAATTCATGACTGATAATTATCACTTATGAATTAATAATTATCTACATATGTTTTTTCCTCTGTAATCTTTACAAATAAAAGACTTATTAGGGGTTTCATTTCAAAATTATAGTGTAAATTGCAGGCGCAAAACAGTAAAATTTATATCTGAAATGAAGAAATTGCATATAGTTATTTTGGTGGTGATAGGTGCTGTAATAGCATTGCTTATTTCTCAAATGGGAAGTGTTTCTACTTATGAAACTATTGCTTCTGCTAAAGAGAAACAAGGTAAAATCGTGACTGTAATTGCCAAACTTGATAAAGAATCTTTGGTTTACGATCCTGTGAAAAATCCTAACTACCTCACATTCACTGCAATTGATACATTAGGTGCATCCATGAATGTAGCTTATTATTTTGAAAAACCACAGGATATTGAAAAGAGTGAGAGAATAGTTTTAAAAGGTCAGATGGATGATGAGGGAACTTTTCAAATCAGAGACCAAAGAGGTATTTTATTGAAATGCCCTTCTAAATACAAAGACGATCCTAATGCGCTTCCTGAAGACATGAGTGCTTCTTTATAATTTGCATATTTTACCATACACTAACTTTTAGCAGAGAACGGAATGAACTTTATTGGAGAAAATCTATTACCGGGACAAATTGGCTATTTTCTAATTACTTTAGCTTTTACCGGATCGATAGTTGCTGCCATTGCTTTTTTTAAATCCAATGCAGCAACGCAAGAAGATGAAAAGAACAGCTGGTATAAACTTGCAAAATGGAGCTATGTAGCTTCATCATTAAGCATTATCGGGATTATAGGCTGTTTGTATTATATTTTATACAATCACCTGTTTGAATACGAATATGCATGGAAACACAGCGACCGATCGCTGCAACCCGAATATATTTTCAGTTCTCTCTGGGAAGGTCAGGAAGGTAGTTTTTTACTATGGGCTTTCTGGCATGCTATATTAGGACTGTTTATTATTTTTAAAAGAAACAACTGGTCTGCCGGAGTTGCCGGCACACTCAGCATTGCGCAGATTATCATCATGTCGATGGTGCTTGGTTTGTATATCGGTGATTCACAAATTGGACATAATCCTTTTATTTTAATCAGAAACTCCGGTCTTCTGGAAGGAGCTCCTGTTTTCTTTGATGCAACAGGACAATTGAGACAGGATTATCTGTCGATGATATTAGATGGCAGCGGACTGAACGCCACATTACAGAATTACTGGATGACTATACATCCGCCGATGTTATTCTTAGGCTTTGCCGCAACTATTATCCCTTATGGCTTTGCACTTACTGGACTTATCAATAACGACCATAGCTGGACCAAACCCGTACTGCCCTGGGCAAGTTTTGCTGCCGCTTCTCTTGGTGTAGGTATTATGATGGGCGCTGCGTGGGCATACGAGAGCCTGAACTTTGGTGGCTACTGGGCATGGGATCCGGTAGAAAATGCATCTCTGGTTCCGTGGTTGATTCTTGTTTCCGGATTGCACACCAATCTTATTTATGTGCATGCAAAATACTCTTTAAAAAGTACTTATTTATTTTACATTCTAAGCTTTGTATTCATTATTTATTCCACTTATCTCACCAGAAGCGGCATATTGGGAGACACTTCTGTACACTCCTTTACAGGAAATGATATGAACTGGCAATTGCTCACTTTTATATTTACATTTCTTTTGAGTGCCGGTTATTTTCTGATAAAAAGATGGAAAGTAATTCCCAGCATTAAGAAAGAGGAAAGTATGTACAGCCGTGAGTTCTGGATGTTTATAGGCTCTTTAATTTTATTTATTTCCGGACTGATAATTATCGGAAAAACGTCTATGCCGGTTTTCAATAAAATATTCAAAACCAATATTGCCCAACCGGAAGATGTATTGTTCAGCTATAATCAGGTGCAAATATTCATTGGTATACTCGTAGGTATATTTACTGCTGTAACGCAATATCTCAAGTACAAAGACACCCCAAAAAGTTATTTCGGAAAGAAAATTCTTATACCTACTGTTATTTCCGTTGCAGGTTCTTTACTCATCAGCATTTTCGGCAATATAAATTATACCGAACACGGAGCAGGATTTTTAATGGCCATTCATCTCGCTATTTTTGCTTCTATATATGCTATTGTAGCCAACATCGGATACATTTTTATTGTACTGAAAGGAAAGATAAAAATCTCGGGAGCATCTGTTGCACACGTTGGCTTTGGAATGATATTGCTGGGTGTACTTTTATCTTCATCCAAAAAAGAAATATTAAGCATCAATACTACGTTTCAGGTTTTTGAAAAAACAAAAGATGAAGACCCCGCTGAAAACATTACGCTGTTCAGAAATATACCCATAGATATGGGAAAATATATGGTAACGTATCTGAACGACTCTATCAATACCCGCGACAGAAAAATGTATTTCCATATCAACTTTAAAACGAAAGACGGTAAGGAAGAATTCGATTTGTATCCGTATGTACTGAAAAACAATAAAGGTAATGAAGGCTTTGGTGCTACGCCCAATTCAAAACATTACTGGCACAGCGATATATATGCGTATGTAAGTGCATTTCAGAAAGCTACCACCGATACTGCTGCATTCAGAAATGTGGAAATGAAAGTGGGTGATACCACATTTTATTCAGGCGGTATGATTGTATTGAATGATGTAAAAGTAAACAGTCCTGAGCAATCAGCATCAACAGACGAACTTTCTATGACGCTTGATATGACTGCCATTGCCAAAACCGGAGAAAAATATCCTGTAAATCCGGGCGTAACCGTGCGCAACGGAAATGAAATATTACCGCTGAACGATACAGTAAACTCTCAGGGACTGGTAATTAAATTCAATAAGGTAAGCGACAGCAACAGAGGCAATCTGGAAATTGGTGTAAAAGAAAGTTTGACCATTAATGATTTCTTAACTCTGAAAGTGATTAAGTTTCCATTTGTTGCTGTACTTTGGTTAGGAATTGTGGTTATGGCTATTGGTTTTGTCATGAGCATTTTTCAAAGAGCATCTAAAAGATTCAGATAATGCAGTAATCTGATAATGTGATAATGAGTAAATTCTGCAATCTTCAATTTGTAATTTGTAATCTGTAATTTGCAATTTCTAATCTGTAATTTGTAATCAAACTTAATATGCAGAATGTTTTAAATTTTCTTTCTCAGTTAAAGAAAAACAATAACAGAGAATGGTTCAATGCCAATAAAGATTTGTACGAAGCTGCTCTGGAAGAATTCAAATCCTTTGTACAAAGCGTTCATCAGGAGATAAGTAAAAGTGACCTGATAGAACCTGCCAAGATTTTCAGACTATACAGAGACATGCGTTTCTCTAAGGATAAAACACCTTTTAAAACAAACTTCGGAGCACTTTTTATGCGGATGAAACCGGGCAAAGGCGGATATTATCTGCACATACAACCGGACAATTCTTTTGCAGGAGGAGGTTTCTGGCGTCCGGAAAAAGAAGAATTATTCCGCATCAGAAAAGAGTTTGAACTAAACCCGACCGACATTAAAAAAATTACCAAAGGTGCCGCATTCAAAAAGCATTTTGGTGAAATAAAAGGCGACGAATTAAAATCTGTCCCCAACGGTTTTGACAAAGAAGCCGAAGCTGCTGATCTTATCCGGAAAAAAGAATTTATTCTCATGAAAAATTATGCTGATAAAGAAGTTGCAGCACCTGATTTCAATAAGGAAGTACTGACTGTGTTTAAAGCAGAGCGCCCATTTCTGGATTATATGAGCGAAGTACTTTCTACAGATTTAAACGGAGAACCTGTTGAGTAATTCTATTGTAAGCAGGCAGCCTTATTAAAAATTTCTTTATTTTTGTAAAAATCAATTGCTTATATATGCTTACAATAAATCCTCAATACATTACTGATAACAACGGAAAAAAAATTTCTGTTGTACTTTCTTTAAAAGAATATAAAGCAATAATTGAAGAATTAGAAGAGCTTGAGGATATTCGCACCTATGACGAAACCATCAAATTTAAAGAGTCCTCTTTGCCTATTGACGAAGCTTTTGAAATGATTGAACAAAAGCGTAAAGCAAAATAATGGCTTACAGAATTACTATAAGAAAAAGGGCTGTAAAAGCCCTTGAAAATATTCCTGAACCATATTATACAAATATTAAAAAAGCCATATACAATTTAGCAGAAAATCCGAGACCTGTTGGATACAAAAAACTTAAAGGAAGAGAAGCTTATAGAATTAGAGTAGCTGACTATAGAATCATTTATGAAATTTTCGATAACATTCTTTTAATTGACATAATAAATGTGGGTCATCGAAAAAATATTTATGAATAATTTTTTAAGATTCTTCATTTGATTACAGAAAGTATATTCTTTACTTTTGCATTATGAAAAAACTAATTGTAATACGTCACGCAAAAAGTGACTGGACTAATAATACAAAAGATTTTGACAGACCATTGTCTAAGCGCGGAATGAAAGATGCGCCCAAAATGGCAAAACTATTGATTGAGCAAAATATACAAATAGATCAATTTGTAAGCAGTACAGCCAATCGCGCACAAACTACCTGTAAGCTTTTTGCGAAGGAGTTTAATTCAAATAATATTTTATTGAAGGACAATCTGTACATGGCAGCACCAAAAGATTTTGCAGAGGTGATAACAGCGCTGGACGATAAATATGATACAGTAGCTGTATTCTCTCACAATAACGGACTTACTTATTTTGTAAACGATTTAACCGATAAAGATATAGAACACGTACCAACCTGCGGTACGGTTGGCTTCTCTATTGATACAGAACACTGGGCTGATTTTGCAAAAGCAAAGAAAGAATTTAATTTCTTCTTTTATCCTAAGATGTTGGGATAAGGAGGAATACAAAATTAATTATTACGGATTATAAATCCTACGATAAAGCTTCGGAATTATAAATTCCGAAGAGCGGGGGCGGGGAAGCCTGGAACTGGATTAATATAAATCAAAAGCCCCGAATAGGGCTTTTGATTTCAATCAGTTTTATGATTATTTCTAAAGAGTTAAGATAATCTTCACATTCTTGATATACTTCCTTATCATCTTCTAAATTTCTAAACTCATATAGCCTTTGCCTCATTTCTTGAAATAGGTTAACATTATATGTTTTCTTTTCTCCTGCTAAAAGAGAGGTTGCCAAACCATAATAATATCCATCCAAATCTGTAAGTTCTTCAACCCATTCAGCAAAATCATCATTATCTGGAAATGACGGGAATTTTACTCCTCTATGCTTTTCTAAAATTTCTTTTGCATTCATATCTAATCCCAAAAAGTTACAAATTTCCCATCGCTTGTCCAATACCCTCCGACACGCTGAGTTTTACCATTAATAATTTGCTTAGTTTGAATTTTTATTCACTGAGTACCCTCTTTTAAAATCACATTTTGACCAAGCCCTTTGTTCTTATAAAAAAAATTCATTGCATCTTGAGTGTACTGTACTGTAGTTCTTCCATTGCCATGTTTCCCAACGTGGTACATTACAGATTGAGTTCTATTAGCAAAGGTTCCTTTATGCCAAGTGTTAAATAAAAACTCTCCACCGCTAGTACTCGTCTTAGCGGCTTAATCAATACTAATCTCCGAAGCTAATGCCCACACCTTTTGCGGTATGCACCATCTGCGAATCGGGGTCAACAAGTTTTTGCGAACCAATGGCTTCCTCCAATGGCACAGAAACAACTTCAAAATTGCGGTAAGCCACCATTTGTCCGTACTGTTGTTCAAGCACCATTTCAAAAGCTTTTACGCCAAACGAAGTAGCCAGATTTCTGTCAAATGCACAGGGAATACCACCTCTTTGAATATGACCCAGAACTGTTGTACGAATGTCAGCCGTAATGCCATTATCTTTCAGTTCGTGTGCCAGTCTGTTAGCTGCACCCGATAGTTTCAGATTTTCGTTACCCAACTCTCCGTACTCTTCCGCCAAAGCTTTTCCGCCTTTTGGCATTGCGCCTTCTGCAATTACGATATTGGCAAATCCTCTTCCGTCTTTATCGTATCTTCTTTGTATTCTTTCTACAACTTTCTTTATATCGTATGGAATTTCAGGAATGATACAAACCTCTGCACCGCCCGCCAATGCTGCGTTTAAGGCTATCCATCCTGCATCGCGTCCCATCACCTCCAGAATCAATACTCTGTTATGACTTGCTGCAGTAGTATTCAATTTATCTACGGCATCGGTAGCAATCTCAACTGCCGTCTGAAAACCAAAAGTAAAATCAGTAGCCTTTAAATCATTATCAATTGTTTTAGGCACGCCGATTATATTCAATCCTCTGTCATGCAATTTTTTAGAAATACGCTGAGAGCCGTCACCACCAATACTAATCACAGCTTCCACTCCCATGTCTTTCAATTTATCAATCATATATTGCGAGCGATCTTCAAAGTCAAAAGTTCCGTCTTCTTTTTTTACAGGCCAGGCAAAAGGTCCGCCCTTAGTTGTTGTACCTATAATAGTTCCTCCCTGATAGTGTATACCTCTTACAGCATTTTTATCGAGAAGTTTTACTTCGGTTTCATCTTTAAGAATACCATCAAAAGATTGAATGCTTCCTAACACTTCCCAGTCTTTTTCACGGGCTGCTCTGTACACAATGCCTCTGATAACCGCATTTAAACCCGGACAATCACCACCGCCGGTAGCAACTAATACACGTTTCATTTTTTATTATTTTATAGATTTATTACAAATGATAGTTATGTTTTTATAAACAGATTTTATGAATTGCAAATATAAAAATTTATCGTAGCTCCAAAATAAGATTTATATCATAAAATTAAATACGAAATCTCATTCTTTAGCATTTGTTTAAAATAATATTTACATTTGCACATCTATAAAATTACGCTCCAAAATCCTTTTTATGACAGAAAAAATCATCATTCTTGACTTCGGTAGCCAATACACACAGTTAATTGCCCGTGCTGTAAGAAATGCGAACGTTTATTGCGAAATTCAACCTTATCATAAACCTATAAATTTTGAACCTTCGTTAAAAGGTATTATTCTCAGCGGCTCGCCGTTTAGTGTAAATGATGAAAAGGCTCCCAATGTGGATATTCCTGCGTTTTCAGAGCAATTGCCCGTTCTCGGTATTTGCTATGGCGCACAGTTGACAGCCAAAGAGTTTGGAGGTAAAGTAGAAAAATCAGACAAGAGAGAATACGGCAGAGCAAGATTGCACATAAAAGAGCAGGATGCTTTGTTTGAAAATGTTTCAGAGAAATCTCAGGTGTGGATGAGCCACAGCGATACAATAAAAGAAGTGCCATCGCATTTTGAAATACTCGCCGATACAGAAAGTATTCCTGTTGCGGCTTTCAGAAAAAAACAGGAAGAGAAAAGTAATCCGGTTTATGGTTTGCAGTTTCATCCTGAAGTTTATCATTCAACCGAAGGAAAAAAAATTATCGAAAATTTTCTTGTTCATATTTGCGGTTGTAGACAGGAATGGACACCGGCATCGTTCGTAGAAGAAACTGTTGAAGCACTTAAAAAACAAATCGGCGACAAACACGTAATCATGGCTTTGAGCGGAGGCGTAGACAGTACTGTTGCTGCAACTTTGATAAGCAAAGCCATCGGCGACAGACTGCACGGTATTTTTGTTGACAACGGTGTCTTGCGCAAAAATGAATTTGAAAGTGTACTACAAACATACGATAAGCTGGGACTGAACGTGCAGGGTATAGATGCTAAAAAAATATTTTACGATGAACTGGCAGGAGAAGCAGAGCCGGAAAAGAAAAGAAAAATAATAGGTCGACTATTTATTGATGTTTTTCATGACGAGGCTCTCAAAGTAAAAGAAGCAGCTTTTCTTGGTCAGGGAACTATTTATCCTGATGTAATTGAAAGCGTGAGTGTTCACGGGCCTTCTGTTACCATTAAATCGCATCACAACGTTGGGGGCTTGCCCGATGTAATGAACCTTGAACTGGTAGAGCCTTTGCGCTTTTTATTTAAAGATGAAGTAAGAAAAGTGGGGCTTGAGCTTGGCATACCCGAAGAAATGATTAATCGTCATCCATTCCCCGGACCGGGATTAGCGATTCGTATTCTTGGCGATATTACGGAAGAGAAAGTAAAACTGTTGCAGGAAGCTGATTATCAGTTTATCAATGCTCTGAAAGAAGAAGGATTGTATAAAGAAGTATGGCAAGCAGGTGTAATGCTTTTGCCTGTGAAAAGTGTAGGTGTTATGGGCGATGAACGTACCTATGAATACACAGTAGCTTTGCGTGCTGTAACCTCTGTTGACGGCATGACGGCAGACTGGGCGCATTTACCTTACGAATTTCTGGCAAAAGTCTCCAATGCAATTATCAACAATGTAAGAGGCATTAACCGCGTGGTGTACGACATCAGCAGCAAACCACCGGCAACGATTGAGTGGGAATAATGCTATCAGATTTCTGATAATAAAATTTATTGCAATTACTTTTTCTTACCTGTAAATCGTATTACGGAACCTGTTCCATTGTGGAATAGACCTTCGTGTAATTGTATAGCCGTTTCTTCCAGTTCAATAATTGCGTAATTACTGAAATCATTTTTTATTTCTTCAACAGAAAACAGCATGTCCAAATCATTTGGTCCGCCTACTTTTGGATTTTCTTTTTTATAAGTAAGATGATTTTTACTGAATCCTTCAAAAATAATTAATCCATCCTTCTTTAAATAAGTATGTAGCAATTGATGATACTGAGATTTAATCTGCGCAGGAAAATGTGCATATATTAAAGCTATTGCGTCAAATGATTCAGGATAATAATCTAACTCCGGCAATTCTCCTACACTATAATTGATAGTTGCATTATTACATCGTGCCAGTTCTAAAGCTTTTTTTCTGCCTTCCGTACTTATGTCAAAAGCGTGTACATCCCATCCTAAAGTTGCGGCATATACAGCATTTCTGCCCTCTCCTTCTGCTGCAAATAAAATTTTTCCGGATGGAAATTTATTTATTTGCTGTTGTAGATACTTATTGGGTTCTACGCCATATACATACTCTTCATTGCTGTATCTTTCGTCCCAAGGTTTGCTGAATTTATCTGACATTATTTTATTTTTAATGATGATGTTCTGCTTCAGCAGCAACCGCTTCAGCTTTTGTTTTATGTACCGCTCCTTTAGGATGCTCAACAGGCGAATAAATAGAATATAATTTTAAAGGTGCAGCTCCCATATTTACAATATTATGCCACTTACCGCCCGGAACCATTATGGCATCATCGTCTTCAATGTCCTGCTGATAGTTTAAAGAATCTTTTGAATCACCAATGTACACCTTGCCCGAGCCTTCTTCTACTCTTAAAAACTGATCCATTCCTGTGTGCATTTCCAGCCCGATTTCCTCACCTACAGGTATTGACATAAGTGTCACCTGCATTTTCTCTCCCGTCCACAATACATGACGAAAACTTTCATTTTGTTTGGTATAAGCATCTATATCCAAAACTGTTGGCTCTGCACCATAATCCTTGAACACAACTTCTGACGTGCTATCTGTTTCTGGTTTAGCAGTAGTCGTATCTGCTGTATCAGAAGTTGAAGCTGAATTACAACTGCTGAAAAACAAACCTGCGATTACTAAACCGGATAACATTATTTTATACATAATATTAATTTTTGATGAAACTGAAATATAATCAATAATTGTCAGATAAATACAATCACCGTCAGAATTAACCATATGCTAATACAGCTTTGTTTGCGCTACACTTTTACATATATCTTTTTCTTATCCATCCAGTAAACAATCAGCCACATAAAAGTGATAAATATCAAGGCATACAGGAACGATGAATTCTTTTCATTTTCAAATAAAGGTTTACATATATTCTGATAAAACCAAGATAGAGGTGATAAAAATTTCTGTGTGCCATCATCTCTTAATCCATCGGGGATGCGTATTAATGCTAATGTTTTAGGCAGAAAAGCACTGAACACAAAAATAAACAAAGGGTTTTTTCCAAATACATTAAAGAATTTGCTCCATGCGCCACGCCAGTTTTTAAATTCTATCATCCAGATAATAATTCCAATAACAAAAGTTGCCAGACCTGTTGTAAGAAGCACATAACTGCTGGTCCATATTTTTTTATTTATGGGTGTAAATATATCCCATAAGTATGCAACACCCACAAGGTATATACCTGCCAGTAGCAGATGTTTTACCATGGTAGTATTTTTGCCTTTGAACTGTATATACCATCCTACAAAATAACCGAATATAACCTGCACAATTGGCGTAAATCCTGATGCCAGACCTTCCGGATCAAATGGCTTCACCACATCTCCTCTGTATAAATGAGAAGCTCCCAAAATAGATTTATCAAATTCTACTCCGAATACATATGGCGGATTGTCAGCATTGTAATACATACAAACAGCCGCATACACCAGCAATATCAATAAGCTGATTACCGCTGCACCTTTATTTTTAAAATAATAAATAATGAGTGCTGCAAAGAAATAGGCAACAGCTATACGTTGCAAAACGCCCATGATGCGTATGTTTTCCCACTCTTTAAAAACCAACTGATTATCTTCCCATCTCACAAAAGGATACCAGTTGAGCAATAGTCCGATGATAAAAATCAATAAAAAACGTTTGGTTACTTTCTTCAGAAAAACAGCCTGCCCTGCTGCTCTAAGTCTCGGCAAAACAAACGCCAGCGCATTTCCTACTGCAAAAAGAAAAAACGGAAACACAAGATCTGTTGGTGTCCAACCGTTCCAGGGCGCGTGTTTCAGCGGAGCATACATATGCGACCACGAACCCGGATTGTTTACCAGAATCATCAGTGCTACAGTCATTCCGCGAAATACATCAAGTGAATAGTATCTTTCTTTTTTCATAAATTAATCTGCTTTTCAAATAGTTGTGTGATTAATAATTTAAGATGTTTATAAACTTATATCTTTTGTATCCAGCTCCCAGGCTTCGTCCCAGCTAACCATTGCATTGAATAATCTTATTTTGCTGAAGTTACGCAAGTCTGCAATGGATATATCTCTGGGATGAATTTTTTTTTGTAAAAGTAAATTTTTTCTTTGTACGCCTCTCAGCAAAGGCTTTGAGGGCGTGTACCAACGCACTCCGTCAAACAAAGCTATATTAGCGATGGATGCATCTGTAAGCAAATTATTTTTCAAAATAATAATATCTGTATCACTATCAAGATTCTGCGTTAAGTAATTTATCTGTACACGGTTCTCATATTTATAAGCATAGTCAATCGTATTGTCAATTTTTATTTTCAATCTTTTTATTACTTTCTTACTGTGAGGATGAAAACTTACCTCATAGTTTTCTGCATCGTATACAATTCTGCTTTTATACTTTACATCATTCTGCAAAGAAAAATATTTTGTATTGTTACTGATAATCACCGACAGGTCATCAAAAATAATTTTACCAAATGCAGCCATCTGCGTTTGTGCAAAACGTTCCTGATGAAGCTCAATCAAAGGCATCACGCCATTTTCATAACTAACAGATTCAATAAATCGGAGCATAAATTTTATCTTTTAGTTCCTGATATTCTTTTTCAAAATTACTGTTTGCTGTAATACCTCCGCCACTTTTATAAAAATATTTCCCATTTCTTTTTTCAAGATAACGAATAATAACACAGCTATCCGTTCTGTCGCCATCAAAGATACCCCAAACGCCCGTATAAAATTTGCGTACGTGAGTTTCTGTACGATTAATAATTTCAGTGGTTTTTTGTTTAGGTGCCCCGGTTACAGAACCGGCAGGTAAAACAGTATTAAAAATATCTCCTAAATTATTTCTATATACGTTTCTAAGCTTGCCTGATATCTTTGAACTGATGGTCAATAAATTCTTGTTGTTGGTAGAGAGTTTTTCAATGTACCTGAAATCATTCACCTTCACATTTTCTGCTACTATACTTAAATCATTTCTTATTAAATCTACAATTGTATACTGCTCATTCAACTCTTTTTCATCCTGTAAAATTTTATTCTCAGCATCCTCCAAATCCGCATCAATTGTACCTTTCATAGGATAAGAGGATATTTTATCCTGCTCAATAATTACAAAAGGCTCGGGTGAAAAATGTATGAATGTATCCTTGTAATACAACTTGTATTTGGCTTCTCCGGTCGCAAACATATCCTGCAAACTGTCTGAAGTAAACACTTCTGATTCAGCAGTAAGATTCAACAGATAAGTATTTCCATTTTGTATTTCTTTCATCACCTCATTAAACTGTTTATGATACTCTTCTTTCGAAATACTCCGGAACTGCCATTTTTCAAGAGACTTCATTTTATCAACATCAGGCAGGTACTGATGTTGCGGTGTTTTAAAAAATATATTCTTTCCTTCAAGTGCTGACAGAGGAATCACTTCTCCTTCTTTTTTATCATAAGTTATGATAAAAAGAAAAGGTATTTTTTGCTGAAAAAATATATTCATTTTATTAAAAATGAGTTCCTTTGCCATGTAAATTAAATTTATGCCGACAAAAATATTAATTATTGATCACAACGACTCGTTTACATATAATCTTGTTCAATTGTTTGAGCAGATGGAAAATGTTGCGTGGGAAATAATAAGTACAGATAATCTGGATACCAAATCTGTTGAAGATTTCGACGGAATTGTGTTATCTCCGGGTCCGGGATTACCGCAGGATTATCCACAGGTAAAAAATTTATTACAAAGCATTCTCATCAGCAAACCTATACTGGGCGTGTGTTTGGGCT
>JAEWWO010000397.1 GCA_023396345.1 Bacteroidota bacterium | reverse complement strand
GCACAATACTACCCTGCACAATGCCTCCGCCCAAAACACGGTTTAGTTCTTCATCTTTTGTTTTTATTCTTTCGTCTTCTTTAAAGACTACAGCATTCAAAGCAATAGCTTTTGAACTTCTTTTATTATCCTCGTTTTTATACTCTTTCCACTCTGTTGCAGCAGATTTATCGTTGCGTTCTATCACTTCTTCTACAAATGTGTTCCATGCATTGCAGGAAGGACATTTGCCCAACCACTTAGCACTTTCATAACCGCAACTGCTACAGAAAAAAGCAGTTTTTATTTTTGCCATTCAACAAATATTTATCAAAGATTAAATATAGTTGAATTTGAGCAAACCTGTGTAAAATGCGGGCAAGTTTTCTCAGTTTTTCTACATAAAAAAACCGGACTATAAAATGTCCGGTCTTGATATGTAAAGTTATACTTTAACATTAGTTATTTATCTGAACAGCGTTGTTTGAATCCCAAACACCGCTTACATAGTGTGTCATTTCTGGGCTTACAGATTCCAGTCCCATGGATACATATTTGTGTTCTGCATTATCTTCTTCGAAAGCTTTTTCCAAAGCATCTACAGATTTAAAAAATTCATCTTCTTTATGACCTACAATAGCCAAAACAATTTCTTCAGCAGGAAAATCATGATCAACAATAATGTCGTATGCTTTTCTCAAGTCAGCTACATTCGCAAACTTTGCTGTAATGAACTTTTCATCAACATTATAAGAAGTTAATCTTATCAGATTAGGATCTCTTACACTGTCAACATTTTCATGTGCATTTGCATTTGATCTTAAATCATTACTTATTAAATCGGGTCTTTTTTCGTCTTGCATAGTATTATAGTTTTAAATAAAGAATAATAAATTAATTTATTTAAATATTTCAAAATACTTGCCATAGAAGAAAACTAAAAGTTATTATTCTGCTAATATGTGATAGTATTGAACATTTATTTTTCTATCCATTCAGCTAATGCATCAACCAAGACAGTGTTTTCTTTTTCTGTACCTATAGTAATTCTTAAACAATCTTCGCAGAGTTCTACTCTACTTCTGTCTCTTACAACTATACCTTTTGTAAGTAAATAATCATAGACTTCCGTTGCACGATTTATTTTCACAAGCAGGAAATTTGCATCGGAATTATACACTTGGTGCACACCCGGCATTTGTATAAAAACATTGGCAAGTGCATTGCGCATATCTACAATTTCTCTTATCATATCATTCACCTGTCCCACTTCCTGCAATGCTTTCAAAGCCAGTTCCTGTGTTGCCTGATTGATATTATACGGAGGTTTTACTCTATCGAGTATTTCAACAATTTCTTCTGAAGCAAAGGCCATACCTAATCTTAAACCCGCTAATCCCCAAGCTTTGCTGAACGTTTGCAGAACTACCAGATTAGGATATTCTTCCATCTCCTGAATAAAAGATTTTTGGCGGGAAAAATTTATATAAGCTTCATCAATAACTACCAGACCGGAAAAATTATTAAGTACCATTTCAATATCCGTACGATACAAAGAATTGCCCGTTGGATTATTGGGCGAACAAAGCCAGATAATTTTTGTTTGTTCATCTGTCAGCGTTTCAAGATGCGCAAGATTTAGCTGAAAATCATCCAATAAAGGTGCATACCTGATTTCCACATCATTGATATTAGCTGAAACTTCATACATGCCATACGTAGGCGGACAAATGATGATATTATCTTTACCGGGATTGCAAAAACTTCTGTACAATAAATCTATGCATTCATCACTTCCATTGCCGAGAAATATTTTTTCTGCTTCTACTTTTTTAATTTCAGCAATTACATTTTTTAATTTTTTTTGATGCGGGTCTGGATAACGGTTATACCATTTGTGCAATGGCGAACCAAGACTATTTTCATTGGCATCTAAAAACACTTTTGCTTCTCCTGAAAATTCATCCCGAGCAGAAGAATAAGGTTTTAAGTTTTTAATATTTTCTCTTACTAAACTTTCTAAGCTGAACATATTTTTATTTCTTATTCTGATTCATTATTAATTCTGCATTTCACTGCAAAGGCGTGTCCGTCCAATCCTTCCGCCTCAGCCATTGCTATTATTGTATCGGAAATGTTTTTCAATCCTTCTTCAGACAATTGCTGATAAGTAATCTTTTTTACAAAACTGTCCAGACTTACGCCGCTGTAAGCTTTTGCATAGCCGTTGGTAGGAAGTGTGTGATTGGTACCGCTTGCATAATCTCCGGCACTTTCAGTCGAATAATTACCGAGAAAAACAGAACCGGCGTTAATGATATTTTCTCCTATTGCTTCTGCATCTTTACAGGAAATAATCAGGTGTTCTGCGGCATATTCATTTACAAAATCAACAGCATCTTTCATTTTTTCAAAATAAATAATTTTACTGTTTTGGATTGATTTTTCAGCTATTGCTTTTCTTGGCAAATTCTGCAATTGTGCATTGATTTGTTTTTCTACTTTTTCTGCCAAATCTTTTGAAGTGCAAACGAGTAAAGACTGGCTGTCAGCGCCATGTTCAGCCTGCGAAAGCATATCTGCCGCAACGAATACAGCATCTGCTGTTTCATCGGCCAGCACACAAACTTCGCTGGGTCCGGCAGGCATATCAATAGCCACGCCATCCTGCTGTACAAGTTGTTTGGCACAAGTAACAAACTGATTGCCGGGTCCGAAAATCTTGTATACTTTTGGTACCGTCTCTGTGCCATAAGCCATGGAGGCAATTGCCTGAACGCCACCGGTTTTATAAATTTTATTTACACCACAAAGTTGCGCACAATACAACAATGCCGGATTAAGTGTACTATCTTTTAAAGGAGGTGTACAAAGTACTATTTCTTTGCAACCGGCTATTTGCGCAGGAATAGCCAACATCAACACCGTAGAAAATAAGGGTGCTGAGCCGCCGGGAATGTATAATCCTACTTTTTCTATAGCAACAGATTTACGCCAGCAGCTAACACCTTCAATCGTTTCTACTTTTTTTACATCTTCTTTCTGTGATAAGTGAAAAGCATAAACATTTTTGTAAGCAACCTGTATGGCTTGCTTTAATT
>JAEWWO010000364.1 GCA_023396345.1 Bacteroidota bacterium | reverse complement strand
AAAAAAATAATCTTTCTGATATTTTTAAATAACCGGTTTCTATCTTTCAGCCAAAAGGAAAGAAACTATAAAAATTATAATTATGAATATGAAAAAATCGATATACAGACCGTCGATGATTGCTTTGTTTTTACTGGGAATATTTACTCTGGGAGGTTGTCTTAAAAACGACAACAATCCTCCTGTGGATATTGATGCTGCCGGAGTTGCATTTATACATGCTTCGCCCAAAAACGATTTGCTGGAATTTGTAGACTATGACAGCCGTTATGGGAACGTACTTTCTCGCTTACCTTATAACACTTCGTCAGCATACCCCACCAATGAAAATACTACTACGCCATACCGTGCATTTTATCCGGGAGCAAGAACTTTTGGTGTAGCACGTGCAGGCACCAACCTGTTTTACCACATTAAACAATTTGCGCTAAAACCGAATAATGTTTATTCAGTTTTTGTAGTTGACAGTGCCAACAAAGCAGAATTGATGCTGGTGCAGGATAGTCTTAAGGTAATTGATTCTACAAAATCTGCCATTAAGTTTATTAATCTTAGTCCCGATGCGGGCAATATTGATTTCTCTGTTAGCACAAACACACAGCCGCTGGCTACAGATGTAGCATTCAAGAGTGTAACGCCTTATAAGGTTGTAACCCCTGCTGCCAGTGCAACGCTTACAATAAGATTAAAATCAGGAAATAAAACAGGAAAATCCAGAACCAATGTAGAACTGAAACAAGGTGGAAGTTACACTGTATGGGCAAGAGGACTGGTAAATGGTACACAAGCTGATACACTGGCTATTTCAGTGTTGAAAACAAGATAATGATTAAATAAATTATTAAAGATAAAAATGAATTAATTTTATTGTTTTGTAAATATATATCTATACAGAGCTGTTTTGAGGGTAGAAGAAACAATTGAGAAGTGCAAACGTGACGATATCAGAAGTAAAGAACTGGTATACAAGACCTTTTATGGCTATGTGAGAGCAGTTGTTGTAAGATATGTTTACAGTGAAAATGATACAGAAGAATTGATAAATGACAGTTTTATAAAGATATTTAATAACCTGAACAGCTTTATTCCCGGACAGACCGGAGAACAAACCTTAAAAATTTTTAAAGGCTGGATAGGAAAGATTGCCTCAAGAACAGCAATCGATCATCTAAGGCGTAGCAGAAGGAATCTTTTTATTGAAAAAATTGAAGATAACGATTCTATCTATACGCCTGTAGCTGTTTCCAGTCAACTGGAAGCAAATGATATATTAGCTCTTTTAAAGAAACTTCCGCAAATGCATAGTCTCGTTTTTAATCTATACGAGATAGAAGGATTTTCGCACGAAGAAATTGCACAACAACTGCAAATTTCACAGAGTTCATCGCGGGTATTTCTTACAAGGGCAAAGAACAAACTGAAAAGTTTGTATTTTGAAAATCAAACATCCATTGTGAAAAATGAAAACGAATAGAGAACTGATAGATCACATAAAAGAGGTGTTGCAGCAACATGAAGAACCTTATAAACAAGGTAGCTGGGAGAACTTTGTGCAACATCAGGAAAATATTGTACCCTTTAAAAAGAAAAAAAATAAATTTTTATACGGGGCTGTAGCCGCCGGCATTATAGTTTTACTGGGCGCAGGACTCTGGGCTTTATTAGCTCCTTCTTCAGATAATAATCAATTAGCCAACACAAACAAATCAATACAAACGCAACAACCATCCGGCATTACACCAACACAAACACCTGTAATAATTTCTGATTCACAAAACGTAGCATCACAAATTACTGTTCAAAACAATCAGACTGAAATACAGGAACAAAACACTGAAAGCCGTTCTATACTACAGCGTATAAAAGAAACTATATTTCCTGAAAAACAAAATAACACAGCACAACCAGTATATGCTGAACAATCGAATGTACCTGCATATCAAAACAACAACAATCAAAAAGTTGCTGAACCACAAAATCAATATGTAAAAACGCCTAACAAAAACATTATTAACAACCCGCAAAAAACGGATGAAGTACAGCAGCCGTCTTCATCAAATCAAAATCAGGCGCAGCAGCAATATATACCTAATGTTTACGCACAAAACAATTCTGTGTATGAAGAAGACAATGATTTTAAAAGATGGAATTTTGCCGCTCAGGTAGCTTCTTCTGTCAGCAATACTTCTAAGATGAATATGTCTTATGGTGTAAACGTGGGTTATTCGTTCAACGATAAAATTGCTATTCATTCCGGCGTTGCATACACACAACTGAACTCTGCTATACAAAATGCTCCCGTAAACAATACACCCATGATGTTTGCTTCTGCAAATAATTCTGCTTACGGAGGCAGGTCTTCTTTAATGGCAAGCAATACACAACAGCCAAAAGCTGAATCATCGGAACTGCGCTTATCGGGCGTGGAAATACCTGTGGAAGTGCGCTACAACGTAAACAAAAAAATGTACACAAGCGTTGGCGTATCAGCTATGGCATTGGTTGAAAATACGCAGAAAAATACTTATCTTATAGAAAGTCCAACGTCTGTAGGTTTTTCAACAGCTTCTGATAACGCTGTAAGTAATGTGCTGGAAAGAAGAGAAGAAACAGTGCCTGGAACAAACGTTGTAAACGATAAGTTTTTGGAATTTTTCAATCTTTCTTTCGGTTATAAACAGCCTATCAGCAACAAGAGAAATATAAAAATAGAGCCGTTCGTTAAAATACCTATCACCGGTTCAGGAGTTAAGACACCTCTTACAAATGCCGGTATAAGATTAGGAGTAGAGCTATAACAATTATTAATTATTAATTATTAATTATTAATTTTCAAAGCTACCATTCAGCAACTATTTTAAAATTAAGCAATCGTGGTGTTAAGCGGTTAGGCATTACAAATGTATTGTTACTAAAATCCCTGATAGTTGTATAACTGATGGTATTTGATTTATTGATTAAGTTAAATACTTCAAGCGTTGCCCATATATTTTTGAAGTTTTTAAAGGGAGAATAACTTCTTTTTATTTTTTCCGCATCAAGCAACAAAGCACTGAACCCAATATCTACTCTCAGATAAGAAGGAATTGTAAGTGCATTTCTAAACCTGTTGCTATTGGGCAGATTATAAGGCATATTACTTCCATACAAGGAATTCAGGTATACTTTAAAGTTTTTATTACTGCTTAGATAATCCTGAAAAAACATACCAAACGTCAACAATCTGTCAGTCGGTCTTCTTACCCAGCCTACTTCCTGCAATGCACTGTCAGCAACGGTTTTATCTACAGTGCCGGAATTGATCAATTCGCCGGCGGCATTGTAATAATTAGTAAAACTAAGTCCGTCAATTTTTTCTTTGGTGTTCATTATCCCAATGCTTATCCAGCTTTCGGCATCTCTAACCAATTCTCCAAACAGTCTTGTTTCTATGCCGGTTGCAAAAGCTTTGGCATTATTATTTCCGTAATAGCGGATTCTTACATTATCGATATCATAAGGATTTACATCGAATAAATGTTTGTAATACGCTTCTGTTGTCCATTTGGCAGGACGATCAAACATTTTAAAATTATAATCCATGGCTATTATTCCCTGCCAGCTTTTTTGTGCTTTTACTGTTTCATTCAGCGAGCCATCGTACCTGCGCAACTCTCTGTAAAAAGGCGGCTGAGCATACAAACCTCCCGATGCACGAAATACAAGATCATTGTCCCAAAGCAAGGTTTTATAAGATATCCCTGCTCTGGGAGAAAAAATAAATTCATTGTTCAACGTGTTGTAGTTGATACGTGCGCCCACATTCACCAGAAAATTATTATTCATTTTTATATTATCCTGAACAAAAGCCGAATAACGCATTACATTCAGATTGGCATCGCCTTTCTGCACATCAAACATATTAAGACCATTATAATTGTAAGGCAATGAATAACCGGCAGAATCTATATATGTCCAACGGTTCAACACATCATCAATATGTTGCTGCTCTGCTGAAATGCCCCACTGAATAAAATTATTGTTCAATGTCCAGCTTCCTCTGTGCTGTGCAGACCATAACTGTATAGATAATTTATTTCTCGCAAACTGATGATTGACGCCGGCTCCCAAAGGATTTTCTATTTGACCAAAACTTCCGTCAGTACCTATTTTTCTTTCACCGAAAAGATAAGAAGCGCGTATATCTGTATTTTCCGTTTCATTATCTTCAAACCTACTGAGCATCCATTTCAATTGAAGATTTTTATTCACCTGCTGCACGGCAGTTACTCCCACAAAATTTGTTGTGTACCTGTCGCGTTCACTTCCTTCAAACTGAATATCCACGCTGTAATTGGCATTAAAGAAAGGAGAAAGCACAGAAGAAGTCAACTGACTTTCTTTAGGAAAAAAAGAAAATTTTGTTTGTGAATAATTGCCCAGCAACTCAAGAGACCACTTATTATTTATTTGCCAGGTAAGAAACGCCTGAATATCGGAGGAGGAAGGAATATAATTGCCTGTAGTTTCCTGACTTTGCAGAATGTTCCTGTTATTTCTGTTGCGCAATCCCACCAGATAAGTAAACTTTTTATTCAGCGAAGCCCCTTCCAGATGCAAGCCTTGCTCCAACGGACTTATGTACACAGAACCTCCGAATTTATCGGGTTTTTTATAGGTTACATCCAATACAGAACTCATCTTGTCTCCGTACTTTGCCTGAAAACCTCCGGTAAAAAATTTTACATTATCGGTAAGATAGGGATTAATAAAACTTAATCCTTCCTGCTGTGCAGAGCTCACCAGAAACGGACGAAAAATTTCATAATCATTTACATACACCAGATTCTCATCATAGTTGCCGCCACGTACACTGTAGTTAGAGGTTAATTCATTATTGCTGCCCACATAGGTTTTTATCAGTCCTTCGATGCCGCCAATTGGTGATGGACTCAAAATTGCTTTATCAGGTGTGATATCAATAGTACCTATATCTCTGTTACGCGTATCTGCTGAAACGTACACATCGCGCAGGTTTCCCTTGTTCTGAATTAATTGTATGGAAATATTTTCGGTTTCATCTTCTTTTAAAAGAAAAGATTTTTGTTGCAAGCCATATTCAACATGTTCAAAATAAAGTGTGGTGAGTTTGTTCGCAGGAATGTTTATAGAAAAATATCCGTTGTCATTGGTCGTTGTTATCAGTTGCTTTTCTTTGGTGTAGACATACACTTCAGATACAGGTTCATTATCAGCATTGAGAATATTACCCGAAACTACAGCAGCATTTTGTGCGCTTGCATCTGTATAGCACAATGAAAAAATAAACAGCAGAAATAAATAAAATATTTTTTTCAAAATGTCAGGTTGATATTCGATGTAAAAATAATATTTTAAATGATAAGGTAGTTTGTTTTTATTACAATTCAGGTGTGAAATAAAAAGTATGATGTGAGTTACCTCACCCTCTGCCCCCTCTCCTTGAGAAGGGAATTGAAAATTATCATATTAGGTTCAGCAAACCTCCCCGCCTCACTGAAATATTCTATCCTGTGAGAATCTTCGTACTGATAGTGATTGACATGCCCAACAAGAAAAAGAAAATCGACTATCTTTCCATTATCGCATTTACGAATTATCACATTATCAAATTATCTTCTTACGGCAGTGTTAAGTAATGCTTTCCGGGAGTGTAGTCTTTTTCAAGAGCCTGCAATATTGTATCAACATGGCGTTCATCTTCCAAAAAGTTTGCATTGGAAGCATCTACAAAAAGTGTTTTTAAATTATGCTGATTGATATAGGTAAGATAAGCGTCTTGCAGTTGCAATAAATATTCGTCAGAAATATTTTGTTCGTAACCTCTGTTGCGTTTTTTAATATTTGCCTGCAATATATTTACCGGAGCGTGTAAATAAATAAGTATGTCGGGAAATACAAGTTGCTGATGTATAATATCGAAAATACGCTGATAGAGTTTATATTCTTCTTCCTGTAAATTCACTTTGGAAAACAGCAGACATTTTACAAACAGGTAATCCGAAATAGTTATCTGCTGAAATAAATCTGCCGAAGCCAAGATTTCTTTTAGTTGTTTAAAACGCTCAGCCATAAAAAACAATTCGAGCGGAAAGGCATACTGGTCGGGCTTTTCGTAAAATCTGGGCAAAAAAGGATTGTCTTCAAAACCTTCCAGAATGAGTTTGGCATTCAGCCTTTCAGCCAGAATCTTAGACAAAGTTGTTTTGCCTGCGCCTATATTTCCTTCTATTGTTATAAACTTATATTGCATCCGTGTGGCGAATGTACAATTTTTTAAAGTTAAAACTGAGAGCCTGGTATTACTTCAATACGATAAGTTTCCCGTAATTTTGCTATATGCGTATAGCTTTATATTCAAGAAATTTTGCTGACAAATACAGCACTCATCTTTTCAATATTTTTTTTGAACTGGAAAAATACAGCAGTTCTGTATTGGTACATGAAATGCTTATAACTCAGTATCCCGAAATTATTACCCGCTTCTCAAACATTGAAGTTTTCCGTGATTCGGAAGACCTTGATGCCTCCGTTGATTTCTTTATCAGCCTGGGTGGCGATGGTACAATTCTCGATGCTGTTACGCTCATACGAGATAAAGG
>JAEWWO010000301.1 GCA_023396345.1 Bacteroidota bacterium | reverse complement strand
CAATACCCGTGCGTATGTTAATGGAAAAGAAGTAGGTTTCTGGCCAAACGGATACAATAGTTTTTATTTTGATATTACAGATGCTGTGAATCCCAACGGTAAAAATAATACTCTTGCCGTGAGACTGGAAAATTTTGAAGAACAATCCCGCTGGTATCCGGGTGCAGGACTTTACCGCAATGTGCATGTAATTGTTACCAATAAAACGCATATTCCAGTTTGGGGTACTTACATAACTACACCTGATGTAAACAAAGATTTTGCACGTATAAATCTGAAAACTAAAATAGAAAATGCTGATAAGAACGGCGTTTACGGCTTAGAAACCATCATTAAAGATGCAACAGGCAAAACCGTAAGCACCAACAAGGTAAATCTGACCGCTTATGACGACAATGAGTTTACACAAAACTTTGTTGTACTGAAACCTGAACTTTGGGAATTAGATAAACCAAGTCTTTATACAGCAGAATCTAAGCTATACAATGCTGATTTATTAATTGATAATTACACCACAACTTTCGGCATCCGAACCATCGAAATAAAACCTAACGATGGATTTTATCTGAACGGAGAAAAAATAAAATTCAAGGGCGTATGTCTTCATCATGATTTAGGTCCTTTGGGCGGCGCAGTAAACGAAGCAGCCATCCGCAGGCAAATCCGTACAATGCAGGATATGGGCGTAAATGCCATTCGCACTTCGCACAACATGCCGGCTCCGGAATATGTACGTATTGCAGACGAAATGGGAATGATGTTAATGGTTGAAACATTTGATGAATGGGCTATTCCAAAAGTGAAAAATGGATACAATCGTTATTTCAAAGAATTTGCTGAAAAAGATTTAACCAATGTTCTGCATCATTATCGCAACAATCCAAGCGTTGTAATGTGGTGTATAGGTAACGAAGTGGAAGAGCAAAGCAACAAACAAGGGGCAAAAGTTGCGCGCTTCCTTCAGGACATTTGCCACAGAGAAGATCCTACACGTCCCGTAACCAATGGTATGGACAGACCCGATCATGTATTCTCCAACAACATGGCAGCCATTATGGATGTACCGGGTTTTAACTATCGCCCGTTCCGCTATCAGGAAGCGTATGAGCGTTTGCCACAGCAAATCATTCTGGGAAGCGAAACAGCGTCTACACTTAGCTCACGCGGTGTTTATAAATTCCCGGTGGTAAGAAAATCTATGGCTTTGTATGACGATCATCAGGCATCTTCTTACGATGTGGAACATGCAGGCTGGTCTAATCTTCCTGAAGATGATTTTATTCAGCATGAAGATTTGCCTTATGCTATAGGCGAATTTATCTGGACAGGTATTGACTATCTTGGCGAGCCTACGCCTTACTACAGCAACTGGCCCAGCCACAGCTCTTTGTTTGGTGCCGTGGATTTAGCAGGTATTCCTAAGGACAGATTTTATTTGTATCGCAGTCACTGGAATAAAGATGAGGAAACGCTTCACATTTTACCACATTGGAACTGGAAAGGACGCGAAGGCGAAACAACACCCATATTTGTTTATACCAATTATCCTTCAGCAGAATTATTTATCAATGGAAAAAGTCAGGGTAAACGCACCAAAGACCTTTCAGTGCCTTTAGACGGTAGTTATACCAAAGAAGCACAGGAAAGCTTCCAGCGCCAAAAACGTTATCGCTTAATGTGGATGGATACAAAATATGAACCGGGCACAGTAAAAGTAGTAGCTTATGATGCCAATGGAAATGCTGTTGCTGAAAAAGAAATGAAAACTGCCGGAAAACCTCACCGTATTGAGCTTTCTGTTGACAGAAATAATATTAATGCAGACGGAAAAGACTTAGCATTCATCAACGTAAAAGTTGTGGATAAAGACGGTAATTTCTGTCCTGATGAAACAAGACAAATAAACTTTAAAGTTACAGGAGCTGGAAGTTATAAAGCTGCTGCAAACGGAAATCCTGCAAGTCTTGAATCGTTTCAGGCTCCGTATATGAAATTGTTCAGCGGACAATTAACAGCGATTGTACAATCTTCTGAATCACCCGGAAACATTACGTTTGAAGCATCCTCTAAAGGAGTAAGACCTGCAAGGATAAGCATTCAGACTAAATAAAAAAATCACCCTGCCCTCTCCAAAGGAGAGGGTTTTTTAGTAAAAGAAATTTACTACCTTTATTTTAATAAAAATATTTAAAACTATGACGTCAAAAATAATTTACCAAGGAGATTTAAGAACAGAAATGACGCATCTGCAAAGCAGTTCAACAGTATTGACAGATGCGCCAGTAGATAATCAGGGTAAAGGAGAATTATTTTCGCCCACTGATTTGGTAGCAACAGCTTTGGGCAGCTGTATGATGACTATTATGGGCATCAAGGCAAGAGACATGGGAATTGACCTGACAAATACTGAAATGGAAGTAACCAAAGTTATGGGTACAAATCCACGCCGCATTACAGAAATAAAAATTGATGTGCATCTTCCAAAATCCTTATCATCATTAAGTGAAAAAGATAAAACAATTATAGAAAATGCAGGACTCACCTGCCCTGTAGCCAAAAGTCTTCACGAAGAACTGATACAGAATATTACTTTTAACTGGTAACAGCTTCTTGTCGTCTTCAAAGAAGGAGATTATGACCATGAATAGATTATAAGAGCGTTGTGTAATGAAATAATTATACAAGCTGATCCTTCAACTTATAAACTTTCTACTCATAACTTTTTTCACTTTGCCTTAAAAAACTTTTTGGTATATTCGTAACATGGAAGAACACTTACAAACTGAAACTAGCAATGAAATGCTGTCGTTTGATGATTTTCGTGCGTCCGTACTGAATGATTTTCGTATTGTTGTAGAAAGCCGCGAAGCCAGTCTTTTAGGCAGAAGAGAAGTACTCACAGGAAAGGCAAAGTTTGGTATTTTCGGAGATGGTAAAGAAGTTGCTCAGGTGGCATTAGCCCGTAATTTCAAAAACGGAGACTGGCGCTCCGGCTATTACAGAGATCAGACATTAATTTTTGCTACAGGAATAAGTGACCTGGAACAATTTTTCTCACAGATGTATGCAGACACCAACCCAAATCATGATACCATGAGTTCGGGAAGGAATATGATTTGTCATTATGTATCTAAAAATATAAATGAGAACGGCGAATGGCTTCCGCTTGCCGAAACAAAAAATACTGCAGCAGACATCGCTCCTACCGCAGCACAAATGCCACGTGCATTGGGTTTGGCTTTTGCATCCAAACAATTCAGAAACAATCCGGCATTACAAACGGAAGAGTTTAAAAAATTATCCGACAACGGCAATGAAGTATGTTTTTCTACCATAGGCGATGCCGCAACTTCTGAAGGACATTTCTGGGAAACCATGAATGCAGCCGGAGTATTGCAGGTGCCGTTAGCAGCCTTTGTATGGGACGACGGATACGGGATATCCGTTCCTACAAAACAACAAACTACAAAAGGCTCTATTTCCGAAGCTTTGGCAGGATTAAAAAAACAACCGGGTACCAACGGAATTGATATTTATACAGTAAAAGGATGGGATTATCAGGAAATGTGCGAAGTATTTGAAAAAGCTATTCAAAAAATAAGAGACACGCATATTCCCGCTCTTTTTCATGTAACAGAAATCACGCAACCGCAGGGACACTCTACATCTGGCAGCCACGAACGCTATAAATCGCAGGAGCGCCTGCAATGGGAACGACACAATGACTGCGTTAAAAAAATGAGAGAGTGGATTATTGAAAATGGAATTGCAGAGGAAGACACACTCGATGAAATCCGCAGAAAAGCTAAAGAAAAAGTGCGTGAAGCAAGAAAGAATGCTTACGAAAAATATATTACTCCATTAAGAATTCAGGCTAAAGAAACATTGGCCGAACTGGAGAATATACGTACGGGTGAGAAAGAAGCAGATGAGATGCTGGTGGAAATTTATGATTTCCTGAAAGACAATAAAGAGCCCATGATAAAGGATTCGCTGATTGCTTTATCTAAAACACTGAACATTCTGCAAAAGACAAATATTACAAATGAGCAACTCGACAATTATTATCAGTCATTAAAAAAGAAATGGCATCATGTTTACGATAAAAATCAGCTAAACGAAGGCATTACTTCTGCTTTAAAGGTAGAAGAAATAAAGCCGGTATATACTGATAATGCAAAAGAATTAAACGGTTTTGAAATACTGAATAAATATTTTGAAAATGCTTTTGCCACCAACAATAAACTTGTAGCTTTCGGAGAAGATCTGGGACATATAGGCGATGTAAATCAGGGCTTTTCAGGATTGCAGCAAAAGTTTGGAAAAGAAAGAATTTTCGATACGGGTATACGTGAATTATCCATCATAGGAAAAGGCATGGGACTTGCACTTCGCGGCTTAAGACCAATAGCCGAAATACAATATCTGGATTATCTTCTTTACGGACTGGAACCTTTATCGGACGACGTTGCCACATTGCATTACCGCACTGACGGCAGACAATCCTGTCCGCTGATTGTACGCACAAGAGGACATCGTTTAGAAGGAATGTTTCATAGCGGATCGCCCATGGGCACAATCATTAACAGCCTCAGAGGTATGCATGTGTGCGTACCAAGAGATATGACAAGAGCTGCGGGCATGTATAACACACTTTTAAAAAGTAATGATCCGGGATTGATAATTGAATGCCTGAATGGTTACAGACTAAAAGAGTTATTACCGCAAAACCTTACTGACATTACCGTACCAATGGGTGTGCCGGAAGTTTTAAAAGAAGGAACAGATGTAACTATTGTCTCTTATGGTTCTGTTTTACGCCAAATAGAAAGAGCCACAATACGCCTTGATTATCTGGGTATTTCCTGCGAAATTATTGATGTGCAAACTTTACTGCCTTTCGATATTAATCATACTATTGTAGAGTCGCTGAAAAAAACAAACAGAATTCTTTTTGTAGATGAAGACGTACCGGGAGGTGCCGCTGCCTTCATGTTTAATAAAGTTATTGAAGAGCAGGAAGGTTATAAATATCTCGACATAAAACCGAGAACATTAACCGGTAAAGAACACCGCCCTGCCTATGCTTCGGACGGAGACTATTTCAGCAAACCTAACATTGAAGACATTGTAGAAACAGTTAATGATATGATGATGGAATAATATTTTTTCTGCTAATTATCAATAAAAATAAATATTCTATGTTCTCAAAAGTCTATCAACACCCGCTCATAGGAAAAAAAGAGCTGGATGTTTTATCTGCATCTCATGAAAAAATGGAATTTGCCAAAGGTGAAATTCTTTTAAAAGAAGGCAAAACAGCGCATGAATACTATGTTTTAGAGAAAGGCTTGGCAAGAGCTTTTGTGTATGACTTTGACGGAAATGAAATTACAACAGAATTTTTTGTAGAAAATGAAATTGTAATTGTACCCTCTTCTTTATTTCAAAGAATACCTTCGCAGGAAAATCTTCAGGCTTTGACTGATATTGTTGTATGGAAAATTAAGTTTGATAAATTTCAGGAATTGTTTCACAAATTTGAAGGCTTCAGAGAATGGGGAAGAATGTGGTTTTCGTTTCAGGTATTTGCTATGAAGCAACGTTCACTGAATATGATTACGCAAAATGCTTCCACCTTATATTTAAAACTGACGGAAGAAAAACCACAAATTATTCAGTACGCTCCATTAAAACAAATAGCTTCTTATCTCGGTATTACCGATACCTCACTCAGCAGAATTAGAAGAGAAATAAACAAATAATTTCAAAGGGCTACCAGCCTCCTACTCCTCCGCCACCACCGCCGCCGCCGGAGAATCCACCACCTCCCGAACCACTACCGGACGATGAAGGTTGTGTAGAAGCAGAAGTCATAGAATTGGTAAGGCTTGATCCTAATGCATTTCCAAGCAACATAGGTGTAAATGAAGTTCCATTGTACCAGGTAGTTGTGTACTGTTGATTCATTGACATTCTTTTTAATACATCTTCAAATTTCTTTCCCCATATCTTGTCAACGTTCAGTACCATTGCGTAAGGCAATAATTTTTCAAAAACCTGTGGAGTCATTTCAGGCGGATTAAAATATTGCAGCTGCCTTTCTTCAGCAGTACCCATGTACATTTCAAAACCTTCTATCAAAGATTTTATATGCAACTTATCTTCCGAAGGACATCTTACAAAATACTGGTAAGCACAAACTCCTATAAAAGAAAAAATTAAAAAACCGGCTGAGATGTAATAGTTTCCATGTTCTGCAAAATTATTATCTAAAACTACAATTGCCATAAAAACAATTATAACGAAAACAGACAATGCAAGAAAAACCCACTTAAACCAAGAAAATAAATTTAAAATATAACTCAACAACACACAGATTGCAATACTAATGAAAAGAGAAATAAAACCTGCTATCCAGATAAATGGCTTTGATGCCCAATCAGCAAAATAAGAAGTAAACGCCAAACACAATATGTACACCAAAGAAATAATTACTGACGGAAGAATAAGCATTTTAGTATTGTTTCCTTCATTCAGCAATTTCTTATGTTTATATTTTACATCCATTGTGTAAGTATTCACTACAGATTCAATTTTTGAATTATACTTACCGTCAATAGAAACTGTATCGCCTGTAGTAAACAATACATTCAACAATCTTTTTTCCTCGTGCGGAAGAGAGTCATCCGCCTCCTTTATTTTCTTTAATAAAAAGTTGGTAGAAGTAAATATTCCTAAAGTTTTTGTCTGATTTTGAGAGATGTGAATATATCCTTTTACAGCAAGATTCACTAAGCTGGCTGTTATAAATCTGGTTGAAAAATACTCATAATGAATCATACCGACAGACGCCGGAGAGAGATCTTGCGGAATGTTGAATTGCGGATAAACAGTAGGTTTCGGAGGATCAACACCATACTTCATCCATGTGAAATAATAATAAGCCCCTAATGCTATGAACGCCAGAAGTGTAATGATAAGTAAACCAAAACGCTCAAAAAAAGATGGTGGCGGTGGCGGCGGAGGCTGAGCAATTACTCCTTTAGTAAACCCAACGGCAATGGTTAATCCTTCACCCGGATTCAAACCGGAAGTCTGCCAGTTAAAAGTATTTTCTGACAATTTATTAAAAGTACAATTCTGCTCTGTGCTGCTGTAGCTTCCCGTATAGCAGGATTGTTGCAGCACACGCGCCTGCGCAGGCAGCGTAACAGTTGCTGAAACTTCATCGGTGGAGAAAGAAGTCTGCGTACCATTTACATTCCAGTATAGTTCATCGTAATCAGTAAAGAAACCGATTTGATTGGTAGCCGTATAAACAATTTCATAAGTATATTCACCGGGAGATAAATAAGTATCTGAACTTCCCAGATAAATAGTCATATACCCCGAAGATGTTTCCGTATGATGCGGTTCGTTTTCACCATCTCTTTTTACAGAAACTATATCATACTCTACCCTTTCCTTTTTATCTTTTATATTGCGCTCAACTGGCAATGCTCTTGTAATACCACGTCTTATTACATCTCCTGCCGCATATACTTTGATCGTTTCTTTTACCTTGATTGTAGTAATAGTATCTACCACAATATCTGAATGAAACGAAACAATACGCTCCGTCTGCGCTTGAGCAAGTGTTGCTAGGAACAAACAAATGAAAAGAAAAATCTGTTTCAATAAAATTACATTTATTTAAAACTTACATTGGGAACTTCTCTCTCTGCCACATTATCCAGCTCAAAGAAAGCAGATTTTATAAAGCCAAACATAGAAGCAATAATATTACTTGGGAAACTGTCTATCAAAATATTATTGTCTCGTACAGTTCCGTTGTAGTATCTTCTTGATTTTTCAATATCTCCTTCTATGTTTGCAAGCTCTGTTTGCAACTGCTGAAAGTTAGTATTGGCTTTCAGGTCGGGATATTGCTCGGCTACAGCAAATAAACTTGTTACAGCTCTTGAAAGCTGATTTTCTGCGGCTTCTTTTTCTTTAACACCGTTAGCGCTTAATGCCTGTGTTCTTGCAGAGGTAACACTATCCAGTGTTTCTCTTTCATGAGAAGCATAGCCTTTCACGGTTTCCACGAGATTGGGAATTAAGTCATGACGTTTTTTAAGCATTACATCAATGCTGCTCCAGGCTTCCTGTACAAGCGTTCTTAATTTTACTAAACGGTTGTAGATACCCACTCCGTACAAAAGAAAGATGACAATTAATGCTACAATAATTATTAGTGTAATCATAGTTTTAAAATATTTACAGGAAAGATAAATAAAAATTCAATGCAATTAACAAGGACGAAATA
>JAEWWO010000030.1 GCA_023396345.1 Bacteroidota bacterium | reverse complement strand
CTATTTTTTATCATTTAGGAATTTCATATTTTTGGGTAAAATAAAATCTTATGAAAAAAATATTTTTACTCTCCCTCCCTTGTGTGGCGACAATTGTATCATTTGCCCAAACCAGAAAAAATGTATTTCTTGAAGTAATAGGAAATGCTCCGCATGCATCTATAAACTATGACGCACGCTTTTTGCCAGACAGAAATGATGGATTTGGCTTTAGAGCAGGTGTATCAACATCTGTAAGCTGGTATAATGTAAAAGCTCTGACACTTGGTGTTCCTGTTGGAGTGAATTATCTGTTAGGTAAGCAACATGCTTTAGAAGTTGGTTTGGTTGCTGTTCCTGAATTTACAGTAAAACAACCGGAATCTGAACAGTTTACCACAGATCCAAGTATTGCAAAAACATTGTTTCACGGAAATCTGAATATTGGTTACAGATACCAACCTTTAAAAGAAAGGGGGGTAATGATAAACGCTCTGTGGACACCAACCATAATAAGTTCTAAGGGATATAAAGATTTAAAAAGCAGACCACTTGCGATGTTTGGTATAGGTATAGGTTATAGCTTTAAATACTTTCATGATTTGAGATGATATATAATCACCTCAAACTCTTTAAATTAAGCATATTTTTTAGTATTTTTGCTGTTTGCTTTTTTTAAAACGAGAGGTGCATATTGTCTTTACCTTATTTAATAAAATACATTTACAGCAACGGCTCTGACGAAGTTATCAGGCGCGGAAAAAAAATATATTCCAGCGGATATATTGAAATTATCCAGCAGGATGAACTGTCTGACACCATCGTATGCAGGGTAAAAGACGATGTGTATGCAAGCTGGTATAAGGTGCATGTTTCTAAACTTTCTGACAGGGAAAATCTTTCTCTTCGTTGTAGTTGCCCGTACAATATTGGTGAAGTATGCAGACACGAAGTTGCCTCTTTGTTTTATTTGCAGGATTTAATCGATACCGTTACGCAGAAAAGTCATGATGTGGTTTACGACCAAAGCGATACTTCTGTAAAAATGAAAAATATAGATTTAAGGCTGATAAAAACCTATACAGCTCCTGAATCAATTGAATTTGCAGAAGAATTTCTTCGTACAAATAAAGCCATTATTCATTCAGCCGAAAAAGAAAAAGTTGAGGCTGAAATAAAGGAAGGCGAAAACACGCATGAAATAACACTTCTAAGAAATGATGTTGGTTACTTCGACACTTCCTGTACCTGCGAAAGTGAAAAGTATTATCCCCTGTGCAGGCATAAAACAATTGTGTTTATGCAACTCATGCATAATTCAGGTGCTAACTTTTTTGACAGTATTAAAAACTGGGACAGAGAAAAAAATAAATTACTCTCGCTATACGGATATAGTCTACAAGACGATTTGCAGGATAAATTTGAGTTTACCTACAAAAACGGAAAACCTTTTTTGCGTGTTCTCGACAATTCAATCAAGAGGTTACAATCGTCAGTTACAGAAGAAAAACAAACAGCAGCGCCAACTGTAACAATCACTGAAGAAAAGTCTGTAATCAACAAAGAGGATCATCTGGGCATTGTACTGGCTACCAATCAAACAACCTACCCTTTCATTCATATTAACCTGATAAAAGGAATGGTGAACGAAGACAACTCTTCGTTTATTGACAAAATAGAAAAACTTGATTTATCAAAAGGTATTGATACCGAAAATCTGGATGATTACAGTAGGCAACTTTTGCAGAAAACGAGGAAAACACTTCCTTCCGAAATAACACGCTTTCTCAACAGAAACTCCACCTACAGCGGCTTCTGGGAGAATATCGTTCAGCAACATAATGAGCAATTACCGGAAGAAACAAGACGATTAATACTTGAGTTTCTGCTTCCTAAATACAAAGATATTTTTTCACATGTAGGACACAGTTATCTTACATTTTATCTTCCTTCCGGAAAGGTATTGAACAAACAAAATTTACAGCTTGCGAATTATTCGGTAAACTTCATCAAGCCATCATTTTCCATACAGGCAGCAGAAGGTGGGTTTGAACTAAGTTGCTATGTTGAAACCTTGATAGAAACTTACAGGTTAGATGAAAACGAACTGCCGTCACACTTTATTTTTCATGCCGAAGATCAATTCTTTTTATGGAAATCTGTTGAAGATATTTTGTTGGTAGAAAATTTCCCTCCTTCTGGAAAATTGTTTTATAAAGAAGACGAATGGGAAGATGCATTGAATAATTTCATTCTTCCGCTGTCACATAAATACAAGGTAGATTTTTCCGCTTTCCCTACCAGTGAAATTAATGATATAGAACCGGATGTAAAAATCAATCTGCGTGAAAACGGCGACTACCTTATGTTTGAGCCTGAATTTACCTACAACAATCAAATTGTAAAATCCGCAAGTAATGATAAATTAATTTCTGTGATTGAGGGTAAAATACAGATAATACAACGAAACAAACTTGCTGAAAATAATGTGATTGGCAATATTGCAAACCTGCACAGTTCGTTTGTGCGTTTCGAGAAAATAAATTCCCTTGCGCTTAAAGGAAAAGAAGTTTTAAAAGATAACTGGTTCTTTCTTTTTCTTGACAGAATGAAAGAATTAAAAATTCCGGTTCAGGGATTTGAAAAACTAAAGAAATTTAAGTTTAGCAGACACAAGGCGCAAACACAAATTTTTATCAACAGCCACACCGACTGGTTTGACGCAAGAGTAAATGTAACATTTGGTGATCAAACGGTAACCATTGAGGATATTAAAAAAGCTATTTACAACAATCAGACAATCATACCTC